>CALDSL010000200.1 GCA_937920255.1 uncultured Anaerolineaceae bacterium
CGGTTGCGCTGGAACAGGGTTCGAAGTTTGCTATCCGCGAAGGTGGTCTGACGGTTGGCGCCGGTGTGATCACCAAGATCATTAGCTAAAGAATTAGACAGCCCGTGCAGTAAAAGGCTGGGCTGCGGAGTACGGTTATGGCATCCAAGAAGAAAGACATCCGCCCGGTGATCACGTTCGCCTGCATGGAATGCAAAGAACGCAATTACACCAGCGAGAAAAACCGTCGCAACGACCCCACGCGCATGGAGCTGCAGAAGTACTGCCCACGGTGCCGCAAGCACACCGCGCACCGGGAGACCAAATAGGTTAGCATTGACGGAGGCTGTAGATTGTGGTATCTTTGTCCAACGAAGAGGGCCGCGGTCTACAGCCTTCCATTTAGGCGAGTAGCTCAATTGGCAGAGCACCTGTCTCCAAAACAGGGGGTTGTGGGTTCAATTCCTGCCTCGCCTGCCTCGAATCTGGCAACGCCGTCCTCAAAGGCGGCGTTTTGGCCGTAAAAACAAGGAGTGATGACGCGTGGCAGAAAAAGCTGAGAAAGTCAAGAAAGAAAACCGCTTGCAGCGCTGGTGGCGCGAAACCATTGGCGAGTTGCGCAAAGTTTCCTGGCCGACGCCGCAAGACGCCTGGCGGCTGACGAAGATCGTCTTGATCGTCATGCTCTCCATGAGCGTTCTGCTGGGCCTGCTGGATTGGGTATTTTCCACGCTGATCACTCTGATCCTGGCCTGAGCCGGGAGTAGAGTCACAAGGATGAGGAGCGACGATGGGCGCGCAGGATGATGATTTTTTGATGGATGACGAAGAAGTACAGAAGAGCGAGCAGCCGGAAAAGCCGCGCAAGCAGTCCTCTTCTGCTGCCAGCCACGCGCCGCGTTCGAAAGCCGCCTCTGTAACCCCCGCCGAATCGGAACAGTTGGTTGAGCCGAGCGATCAGCGGTCGTGGTATGTGGTGCACTGCTATTCGGGCTACGAAAACAAGGTGCGCCACAACCTGGAGCAGCGCATTGACACGATGGGCATGAAGGACAAGATTTTTGATGTCGTCATCCCCACCCAGGAAGAGATCGAAGTCAAGGACGGCAAGCGCCGCACCGTGGAGCGCCATGTGTTCCCCGGGTACGTGCTGGTCAACATGATCCTGACCGAAGAATCCTGGTACGTGGTGCGTAACACTCCCGGCGTGACCGGTTTTGTGGGCATGGGCAACCAGCCGACCGCGCTGCGGCCGGAAGAAGTGTCGCAGATCCTGCGGCGCATGGAAGCCGAAGCTCCGCTGATCAAGGTGACATTCAAGACCGGCGAACGGGTGCGTATTGTTGACGGGCCGTTCAACGACTTTCGTGGCACGGTGTCAGAGATTGACATGGAACGCTCGAAAGTGCGCGTGATGGTAAACTTCTTCGGCCGGGAAACCCCGGTTGAGCTCGACTTCTTGCAAGTCGAGAAGGCATAAGCAATTCGGCTCTGCGTGTTGTACCGGAGCCTTTCGATTGTGGGAGGGTGCTCCCCATATTCACCCGCTATAACCACCAAGGAGTAAAGCTGTGGCAAAGAAACTGAAGACTGTTGTTCGTTTGCAGATCACTGCTGGCAAGGCCAACCCGGCGCCCCCGATCGGGCCCGCCCTGGCCGGGCATGGTCTCAATATCATGGCTTTCTGCAAGGAATATAACGCCCGCACCTCTGCGCGCGCCGGCGAGATCATTCCCGCGGAAATCAGCATTTATACCGATGGTTCGTTCACCTTCATTTTGAAGTCGCCGCCAGCTGCGGTGCTGCTGCGCAAAGCCGCCGGCATCGACAAAGGCTCGGCTGTTCCCAACCGCGAAAAAGTGGGCAAGGTCACCCGCGCCCAATTGCGCGAAATTGCGGAAATCAAGATCAAGGACATGAACTCGATCGATGTTGAAGGCGCAGTGCGCCAGTTGGAAGGTACTGCCCGTAACATGGGCATTACGGTCGTTGATTAGTCACCGGTGGGAGGGCGCAAGCCCGTCAGAACCACGAAGGAGTAACCATGCCAAAGCACGGTAAGAAATATTTGGAAGCCAGCGCGAAAATCGATCCTGCGGCGAACTATGATCCTCGCGAGGCGTTGACCCTCGTGAAGGAAACTTCGTTCACCAATTTTGACGCCACCGTCGAAGTTCACCTGCGCATGGGTCTTGACCCGCGCCAGGCGGACCAGATGGTGCGCGACGTCGTCGTGCTGCCCAACGGCCTGGGCAAGACGGTGCGCGTGCTGGTTTTCGCCCAGGGCGAAGCCGCCACCCGCGCGCAGGAAGCCGGCGCCGATTACATCGCCGATACTGACGAGTGGATCAGCCGCATTCAGGGCGGGTTCACCGATTTCGATGTCGCCATCGCCACGCCCGATATGATGGGCAAGGCGGGCCGCCTGGGCCGCGTCCTCGGCCCGCGCGGTTTGATGCCGAACCCCAAGGCCGGCACCGTGGTGCCGGCGGAAGATCTGCCGCGCGTGATCAACGAGGCCAAGGCTGGCCGTGTTGAGTTCCGCCTAGATAAGACCGCCAACCTGCATGTTGCCATTGGTAAAACCTCATTCAGCGTGGACAAGCTGTTCGAGAACATGACCGCCCTGATGGAAGCCATCAAGAAGGCCAAGCCGGCGGCTGCCAAGGGCTCGTACATCCGCCGCGTAACGCTTACTTCCACCATGGGCCCTGCCGTCAAGGTGGATGTGCTCGGCGCGCAGTCGATGAACAAGAAAGAGTAATTTTTGATCGTTGACAGTTTTCCGCTGGTGGGTTACAATACCGGCCAGCGGAAAACTGTTGGAAAAATGAATACTTTCCACCGATGATAGCCGGTGCCGCGCAAGCGGCTTAATATCCTGCCGAGGTGAAGACGAGATGAACCAAATGGTTCGCCACGCGTGCGTGGATAGCGGTCTTTGCCTGGCAGAAATGGCAAAGACTTTTTTGTTATCCTGAAGCTGGAAGGAGGTGAATTTCATTGGCTTTTACCAAGAAAGAAAAAGGCGAAATGATCGCCCAGTATGAAGATCTGCTCAACAAGAGCCAGGCCATTTTCGTGTTGGAATACAAGAAGATGACCCAGAAAGAGATCGATGCTTTGCGCGCGAAGGTGCGCGAGGCCGGGGGCGAGTTCCATGTTGTCAAAAACACCCTGATGACTGTCGCGCTGGAGCGGCACGGCGTGTCGGAAGATAAAATCTTCGACGGCGCTTCCGTAGTCGGTTTCGCGCTCAGTGACGCGCCGGCGGTTGCCAAGATCTTTGGCGATGCGACCCGCAACGCGGAAATGTTCAAGCTGAAGGGTGGTTACCTGGGCAAGCAGAGTATCAATGCCAACCAGGTGAAATCGCTGGCGGATCTACCCCCGCTGCCCGTTATGCGCGCCCGCCTGTTGGGCGTCCTGCAGGCTCCCGCCGCGCAGTTGGCCCGCACCATCGCCGAACCTGCGCGTGGGCTGGCTTCCGTGTTCCGCGCGTATTCCGAGAAGGACGCGCAATCCGCTGAAGCCGCTGCGTAGCGCATCAATTTCTGCCGGCCTCAGAACGAGCGGGGCTGGCGCAACCAACCGAAAAATCGCAAAACTTTGTTTGATTGAAATGAAGGAGTTATTGAAATGGCTGACCTGAATAGCATTGTTGAGCAACTGAGCACGCTGTCCGTTCTGGAAGCTGCTGAGCTGGTAAAGATGTTGGAAGAGAAGTGGGGCGTTTCCGCCGCCGCTCCTGTTGCCGTTGCCGCCGCCGCTGGCCCTGCCGCCGCCGCTGCCGCCGAACCCGTGGAAGAGAAGACCGAGTTCGATGTTGTCCTCAAGGACGCCGGCCCCAAGAAGATCGAGACCATCAAGGTCATTCGCCAGCTGACCAGCCTGGGCCTGGTGGAAGCCAAGACCATGGCCGAAACCGCTGGCTCGAAGGTCCTCTCGGCCGTGAGCAAGCAGGTTGCCGACGACGCCAAGGGCAAGCTCGAAGCTGCCGGCGCCGCCGTCGAAGTCGCCTAGTATATCTCGCGCGTAACCCGCGCGGAAAAAGCCAAAAAGAGAGCCTGCCTGCAGGTTCTCTTTTTGATTAAATCAAAAAGCCGCCCGTGGTTTGGACGGGCGGCTGGTGGGGTCCTGGCGAAGTTACTGGGCCTTGAACTGGCGGATAACCATCACCACCTTGCCCATGATGCGCAGCGAATCGGGGTTCTTGATCATGATCGGGCCCATGGTGGGGTTGGCGGGCTGCAGGCGCACGCCGCCGTTCTCTTTGTAGAAGTACTTGAGCGTAGTCGAGTTCTCATCGTCCAGCCAGACAGCAACCATCTCGCCGTTGTTGGCCTCGGTGGCGCGCTTCATGATGACGATATCGCCGTCGTTGACCATCGCGTCGATCATCGAGTCCCCACTGACTTCCAGGGCGAAGAGATCATTGACCTTGTCGCGGATGGGCAGCAGGCTGCGGGCGATCTCCACGCTGCTCTCGGGATCAAAGTAATTAAGATCCGAGGTGGGCATGGGCAGGGGGGCGCTGGCTACGATGCGGCCCGCAATCGGGATGCGTAGCATATCCTTGAGGGTCTCGATCACGTTCTGGCCATCGCTATACAGCGGCTTGAGGACGCGAATGCTGCGAGCGATGTGCTTGTCGCGCGCGATATAACCCTGCTCTTCCAGCTGGTTGAGATAGTAATCAATCAGCGAGGTGGAGCTGACGGTGATGCTGTCTCCAATCTCCCGGATATTAGGCGCGTACCCATTCTCTTTGGTAAAGGATGTCAAGAAGTACATAATCTTCTTGAGACGCTCGCTAAGACCTTCGCTTCTTCGTGCCATGTTATACTCCTTCTGGCAGGTATATCGTTCAAATGTGCTATAGTTCTGCAATAATTTTAGCAGAACAACATTTCTAAGTCAAGCACCAGTTTTCCAAATTGTGGATAAATGTTCCGGTTCTGTGGATAAACGTCATATTTCCCTTGACTGTACGCAAAACAATAGTATACTGGGGTAGAGTATCCAGTAAATTATCATTCTCGAGGTGATCTTCTATGCCATTGTATGTCTATCATTGTGAGGATTGCGAGCAGGATTTTGAGCGCATGGTGCGCTTTTCCGAAACCGACCAGCAGCAGGAATGCCCGCACTGCGGCAGCACCGAGACTGCCAAACGTATTACCACGTTTGCTTCGCGTTTTTCGGGCAGCAGCGCCAGCAGCCAGAGCGCTTCCAGTTGCTCGGGCGGTTACGGCCGCTTTACCTGAGGTTGATCGATCCGGGCGCGTGTCGCCCTTCAACCTCGAGAAATTTGGGAGGATCGCATGAAATTGAAAAATGAAACCGCCAAGGCCAGCCTGCTGACCCGGCTGCGCCGGGTGGAAGGCCAGGTGCGCGGCGTACAGACCATGATCCAGGACGAGCGCGACTGCCGTGAGATCATGCAGCAGCTTTCGGCTATTCGCGCCGCGGTGCACAGCGCATCGGTCAGTTTTTTGGAAGAGTTTGCCACCGACTGTCTGCTCAACCCCGAAAATGACGACACCGCCACCCGCAAGGAACTGGTGGAAAACCTGCTGGCGCTGGTGAATAAGGCGCAGTAGCGCGAAAATTGATTTGATTGAGGAAAAGAGACATGGGTATTGTAAACGTTCAATGGATAGGCGGAAAAAAGTTTGTCGGCACCGATTCGACCAACCACTCGGTTGTGATTTCCACCGCGGATGAAGGCGTGGGCATGAAGCCCTCGGAACTGTTGCTGGTGGCGCTGGCCTCCTGCTCGGCCGTCGATGTGGTTGAAATTCTGGCCAAGAAGCGCCTGGGTCTGCAGTCGATGCAGATTTCGGCCAGCGGCGAGCAGGACAGCGATCCCCCGTGGACGTTCCGCAAGATCCACTTGCGCTACTGCCTGAGCGGCAAGGGCCTGACCGATAAGGCCGTGGAACAGGCCATCCGCCTGTCGGAAGAAAACTACTGCTCGGTGGCCGCCACGCTGCGCGGCAAAGCCGAAATTACCTTCTCGTACGAAATCCAGCCCGAAAATTAAGCACTGCTTTACCTGCAAGGAAAAAAATAACCGTGAAGGACGCAAAGAGCGCGAAGTATGAAACGAAAATTCTTCGCGCTCTTTGCGTCCTTCGCGGTTCGTTTCTTCTGCTTGGATTATAATCAGGCCACACCTGATGCTTGAGGAGCAACCCCGTGACATACGCTGGCGTACTGGCGCGCTTTGGCGCACTGTTGGATATTCCGGCTCACACCCGCGCGGTGAGCCTGCTGGAAGGCAATACCCCGCTCATTCCCGTGCCGCGGCTGGCGCAAGAACTGGGCGGCGGGTTTGAGCTGTGGGTCAAGTTCGAAGGCATGAACCCCACCGGCTCGTTCAAAGACCGCGGCATGACCGTGGCCATCAGCGAGGCGGCCGGGCGCGGGGTGCAGGCGGTGATCTGCGCCTCAACCGGCAACACCGCCGCTTCAGCCGCGGCCTACGCCGCGCGCTGCGGTATGCGAGCCATCGTGCTCATCCCGCAGGGCAAGGTGGCGGCGGGTAAGCTGGCCGGCGCGGCGGCTTATGGCGCGGAGGTGATCCAGGTGGACGGCTCGTTCGACGACGCGCTCGACCTGGTGGTACGGCTTTCGGAGCACACGCCCATCGCGCTGGTCAATTCGCTCAACCCGTACCGGCTGGAGGGTCAGAAAACCGCCGCATTCGAAATCTGCGACGTGCTCGGCGTCGCGCCGAACTGGCTGTGCCTGCCGGTGGGCAATGCCGGCAACATCACCTCGTACTGGATGGGTTTCACCCAGTACAACAGGATGAAGGGCAGCGGGCTGCCGCGCGTGCTGGGCGTGCAGGCCGAAGGCTCGGCGCCGCTGGTGCTGGGCCATCCGGTGGATCACCCCGAAACGGTGGCCACGGCAATCCGTATCGGCCGGCCGGCGCGCGGCGAGCAGGCGCTGCAGGCGGCCGAAGAGTCGCGTGGGGAGATCATCGCCGTCAGCGACGACGCCATCCTGGCGATGCAGAAGCGGCTGGCGGCCAGCGGCGTGTGGGTCGAGCCGGCTTCGGCGGCCGGGCTGGCAGGTCTGCGCAGCCAGATCGAGCGCGGGCGGGTGGATGTGCGTGGCCAACGCGTGGTGGCGGTGTGCACCGGTCACGGGTTAAAAGACCCGGACATCATCGCGCGCGGCATGGGAAAACCGCAACTGATCCCGGCCGAATACCGGGCGTTGGAAGATCTGATCCTCCAGGGCGGAGCCTGATGGCGCCGTACAGCGTAACAGTGCGCGTGCCGGCCACCACTGCCAATCTGGGCCCGGGCTTTGACTGCCTGGGCCTGGCGCTGGACCTGTGGAACGTGACCACCTTCCGGTTGGGCGATGGAGGTGCAAGCCTGCGCGTGCGGGTGCGCGGCGAAGGCGCCGGCGTAGTGCCTGAAGATGGGGAGAACCTGGTGGCGCGCGCCGCGGGGATGCTTTTCCGCCAGCAGGGCATTCTGCCGCCCGCTGGGCTGGAGATTGAATGCGAGAACGGTATCCCGCTCGGCTCAGGCTTGGGGTCGTCCGGCGCGGCGGTGCTGACCGGGCTGCTGGGCGCCAACGCTATGCTCGGCACACCTTTGGGCGCCAACGCTATGCTCGGCACACCTTTGGGCGCCAACACGTTGCTCGGTAATCCACTGGAGCGGGCGGAGATTCTGCGGCTGGCAGTCGAGATCGAAGGCCACGCCGATAATGCCGCGGCCGCCCTGGAGGGCGGGCTGGTGATCGTGGCGGCGACGCGGGACGGTTTCCTCACCCGGCGGGTGGAGGTGCCTGCGCTGCCGGCGTGCATCGTGCTGCCGGCGGTGGATTTGCCCACCCGCGCGGCGCGCGCGGCTCTGCCGGCCAGCGTGCCGATGTCTGACGCGGTCTTCAACCTGGGGCGCACCGCCCTGGTGGTGGAAGCCCTGCGCGCCGGCGACCTGGATCTGCTCGGCGCGGCGATGGACGACCGGCTGCACCAGCCCTATCGCTTCCCGCTGATCGCGGGGGCAGAGTCGGCGCGCGCGGCAGCGCTGGAGGCGGGCGCAATCGCGGCCGGGCTTTCGGGCGCGGGGCCCAGCCTGGCGGCTTTTGGCGGCGACCCGGCCCAGGTGGCGGCCGCAATGCAGGCCGCGTTCACCGGCGCCGGCGTGCGTAGTAGAGTATTCATCACCCGCGTGAGCGGGGATGGGGCGGTGGTGGATTTTGAACGCATTGGTAGTTGACAGACTTAGGAAGAGACGCAAAATCTTGCGTCTCTACGTTGGTCGCTTATGGTTTGCTACCTTATTCAGAAGCGAAATACCATATAAACTGTAGGGGAGAAGCATCCGGTCGAACCACAACATATCAAGACCCGTTAATCTCAGGATGCTTCGCCCAAGGCACTACCGGCGGCTGCGCGAGTCTGATGCACGAGCCGGGGCGAAGCATCCGGATGGATAGGTGTTTTTGATTCGCCGTGGTTCGACCGGATGCTTCTCCCCTACAAGTGCTCGCCGTGCAGATTACTTATTTAGCAGCCGCACGATCACGTTGAGGACGATGGTCAGCAGGATGCTGATCACGATCGAGCCGAGGATGGGGAACAGGCAGGTAAAGCCGCTGCCCTCGATCTTGATCGTGCCGGGCAGTTCGTTCATCCCGGTGAAGCGGCTGAACAGCCACATCAGCCCACCCACCACGGCGATACCAACGCCTACCAATACCAGAATACGGCCAAAGGCGGCAAAATTATCCATGGGTTTCCTCCGGTCCCCGGTAGAAATCCAGCAGCGGCGCGTAGAACGGGCGCGCCGCTCCGGGAATTTCACAGCGGATCACAAATGCGCTGGCCGGCACATCAGCGCGGCCGCCGCGCACGTTAATCACCCCACCGCTGAGCAGGTCTTCGTAATCGCCATCCGCGGCGGGCATGTCGACCGTTCCACCAACCGCGCTCAGGTTGAACACCCCCAGCAGCGAACCGCCCGGGTGCACCCACGCCGCCTGCACCGCCGGCTCGGTGGCGAGGATCACAAAACGGCCTTCCTGCACGGCCAGGTGTTTCTTCATCTGCGCCAGGCGGGTGAGGAAGCCCTGCAGCGGGTAGCCGTTCCAGGCGATGGGGTCGCGGTCGAACAGGCTGGGGGTGCGCGCCGCGCCAGCTTCCTGCCCGGCGTAGATGAGGAACGCGCCCTTGTTGAACGCCTCGAAGGCGGTCCACGCCTGGGCCAGGGCGGTCGTGCGCGCCATGGCCTGAATGCGCGCCTGGTCATGGTTTTCCACGCAGCGCAGCTTGACGTAGTTGGTCGGGTAGATGGCGTCCTGAAAGCGCAGCATCTCGAGGTAGCGCGACACCGGAATTTTACCCAGCACGGCTAACTGCCACATGGGGTGGATATCGTAGATGTAGCTGATGTCAAACGCCTGAAACAACTCGCCGTCCGACCAGGCTGGCAGGCCTGCGTTGCGCCGGCCCTCGGCGAACCCGGCATGCACGCTCTCGGCCAGCCAGATCACCTCCAGGTTGATCGCCTCGACCGCAGCGCGCGCCGCCAGCCAGAAAGCGAGCGGCACCACCGAGGCCACATCGCAGCGGAAGCCGTCCACGCCCTGGACCGCCCAGTAGACCAAACTGCCGGCCAGGTAGTCCGTCAGGCCGGGGTGGGGGTGGCGCAGGTCGATGATGTCGCTCCACTCGGGCACAGTGGTAAAGGGGCGGCCTTCTGCGTCCTGGTGAAACCACTCGGGGTGCTCGCGCACCAGCACAGAGTCATGCGCGGTGTGGTTGAAAACCACGTCGATCATCACCTTGAGACCCAGGCGGTGAGCTTTGTCGATCAGGTGACGGAAATCGTCCAGCGTGCCGTACTCGGGGTTGACGGCGCGGTAATCGGCGATGGAATAGGGCGAGCCCAGGCTGCCCTTGCGCGCCACCGCCCCGATGGGATGGATGGGCATCAACCACAGCACATCCACGCCCATGGCGCGGATGCGTTCCAGGTCAGATTCAACATCGGCGAAATTGCCGTTGGGTCCATGGTTGCGCGGAAATACCTCGTAAATCACCAGCGACCGGTAAGAAAGGGGTGTGTTTTGAGCCATGCGTCAATTGTATAACAACCTGCGGCCGGCTCGCGCGGAATAAAAAAAGGGAAAAACGCATCACGAATTTCACGAATAAGCCGAATTTTCACGAATTTTTTAGATATTTATTCGTGACCATTCGGCCCACATCGCCCTGCGGGTTCGTGAAATTCGTGATGCGTTTTTCCGGTTTTTACAATTTCAACCACTGGTGGGGCGGGCGGAGGGGGCCTTTGCCTTCGGCGGCGGATTCGACGGTGAGCGGGTACACCTGCCAATGATAATCGTAGGAGTACGACCAATCCGAGGGGTACACGCCCACGTCGACAAAATACGCGCCCGGAGCCAGATCCAGGCGGTCGAAAGCCACTTGTATCTGTCCGCTCTCGCCGTTCAAATTTCCCGGCGGCGCGTAGACTTCGCTCACCAGCGTGCCGTCGGCGCGGTGGATGCCTACGCTGAAGATCACCTCGCCCACCGGGCGGGTGGCTTTCCAGTCCATGCGCACGCCCAGGCTGCCGCCGGCGGCCAGCACGGTCACCGGGTCGCCACCCGGATCCAGCAGGCGCACGCCCGAGAGTTCGACATTCAGCGTGCCAAAGCGGTTCCGATTCAGCTCCAGCAGGCCGTTGGCGTCTTGCGACGCAGCCCCGTGTGGCGTCTTCTGGCGGGTGGTGCGTTGCATGGCGGTGCGGTAGCTGTCCACCACATCGGCCGGCGCGCCGGAAGCCGCCACGCGCCCGCGGTTGAGCCACACCAGCCGGTCGCAGGCGCGCTGGGCCTGTTCCAGGTCGTGGGTGACGAACAGGATCGCCGCGCCATCTTCGCGCAACTGCTGGATGCGTTCCAGGCATTTTTGCTGGAACCCCAGGTCGCCCACCGCCAGCACTTCGTCCACCAGCAGCACCTGCGGGCGCACGTGCACGGCCACGGAAAAGGCCAGGCGCAGTTGCATGCCGCTGCTGTAGGTGCGCAGCGGGCTGTCGATAAACTCTTCCAGTTCGGAAAAGGCGATGATCTCATCCAGCACAGCGTTGACTTCGCGGCGGTTGAGGCCGGAAATGACCCCATTCATAAACACGTTCTCACGCCCGGTCAGTTCGGGGTGATAGCCGGCGCCCAGCTCAATCAGTGCGCCCAGCCGGCCCGCGACGCTGATGGTGCCGCTATCCGGCCGGCCGATGCCGCCCACCAGCCGCAGCAGCGAGGTCTTCCCCGCGCCGTTGCGGCCGATGACGCCCAGCATTTCGCCCGGCTCCACCAGGAGCGAGACATCGCGCAGCGCCCAGAAGGTTTCTCTGGCGCGCAGGTCGCGAAACCCGCGCAGCACAGCTTCCTGCAGCGTGTGCGGGCGGTTGCTGTCAAAGCGCCTGAACGATTTGCTGACCTGCTCCACCAGGATCGCGGGCATGTTAAAGTTCCTCGGCAAAATGGACGCTCATGCGCCGGAACAGGCGCACGCCCAGCAGCAGCACGAGCGCGCCCACCACGGCCCACGCCAGAAGCATCAACGCGGATGGAAAGACGCCCTCCATCAGCATGGCGCGGTAGGCTTCCAGCAGCGTGACCATCGGGTTGAGACGGTAGATGGCCTGGTAAGCGGCGGGGATGGCGGCGGCGTCGTAAAATACGGGGGAGAGATAAAAGCCGAGCAGCAGCGCGATTCCCAGCAGGTAGCGCGTATCGCGAAAGCGCACATGCAGCGCGGCGACCACGTAGGCCAGCCCGAGAGTGATCAGGAACTGCACGGCCAGCACCAGCGGCAGCGCCAGCAGGACCGGGTGAAAGGGGATGCCGCTGGCGGCCACAAATACCAGCAGCACCGGCAGCGCCAGCAAGTAATGCAGGAAGTTGGTGCTCACCGAAACCAGCGGCAGGATCGCGTCGGGGAAGCCCGGACGGCGGATCAGTTCGCGGTTGTCGACGATGGCGCCGGTGGCCTCGATCAGCGAGGACTGGAACCAGTTCCAGGCCAGCA
>CALDSL010000201.1 GCA_937920255.1 uncultured Anaerolineaceae bacterium
ATTTTTGCTGGTGCTGTTCTTCTCGTATGGGCATGTGTATAAACTGGTGGAGTACCGGGAGGTGATGGGGATTGTACTTGGACGCCATCGCACGGTGGCGGCGGTGTGGCTGGCAATCACCGTGCTGGGCGGCTGGCTGCTGCTGCGCCGCAGGCAGTACCCGGCCAGCATTCACCAGATTCTCAACGCCGTGGCCGGGGTGCTGGTGCTGCTGGCAGCCTCACAGGTGGTGTACCCACTGGCGCGCAGCGAAGTGCGCATCCGCCAGCTGGCGGATAACGCCGAGGCCAGGCTAATTGACTATACAGACGTGAGCGGCAATCTGCCGGACGTGTACTGGATCATCCTGGACGGGTACGGTCGCGCTGACGCACTGCTGGAAGACTATCATTTTGACAACTCGGAATTTTTGGATGCGCTGAAAGGCCTGGGCTTTGTCATTCCGGAGTGCTCAATGAGCAACTACCCGATGACGGCCTTTTCGCTGACCGCCACGCTGCAGATGAATTACCAGGAGAACTTCACGCCCTACAACTGGCAGGAGGACGAGCGCAAAGATTACCTGACACACCATTACCTGCTGGAGCACAACCCCGTCCGCGCGCGGTTGGACGCGCTGGACTATGAGATCATCGCCTTCCAGACAGAATACTGGTTCGCCAACGTGCTCGACGCGGACACTTATCTGGCCCGGCCACCGGAACCGGCTTCCAAGCTCACCAAATACGAGCAGATGTACGTCTGCACCACCGGGCTGTGCCCAATTTTTGAAGCATATTTGACGTACATCCGGCGGAATTACGGCGTGCCGGTCGACCGCTACAAGTACCGCTACGATGAGATCCAGTTCACCCTGGAGGAACTGAAGAAGATCCCCGCGCGCGACGGGCGCAAGTTCGTGATGGCGCACGTGCTCGGCCCGCACGACCCGTTTGTAATGAACGCCGAGGGCGAGTACGTCGAATATGGGGCCAGGAGGGAAGGCTACCCGCAAGAAGTACAATACCTCAACCGGCGCGTGCTGGATATTATTCAGACCATCCTCGAACAATCCGAGACCCCGCCGGTGATCGTGGTGCAGGGCGATCACGGTTGGGAAATGCACAATCGCACCAAAATCTTGAACGCCTATTATCTGCCCGGGGTGGCGGATCAGGTTTATGCAGAGATCACGCCGGTGAATACCTTTCGCATCATTTTGAACCAGTATTTTGGCGGAACATTCGAATTGCTACCCGATAAAAGCTACGGCGTAGGGCCGCGCGGCCTGGCCGATTTTACCCTTGTCGAGCCAAGCTGCGCCAGCACGCCCTGAGAAGAGATGTCATGATGAAGTTGAACCGCATTCTCCCTCGCCTCCGGCAAGAGGCCACGCACCGGCGCAACAACCGCCGCGCGGCGGCGATCAACCGCGCCGTGGAGCGGGCCGCGCCGCCGGCGAATGCGCGGCCGGTGATCCTTTTCAATGCATCCACGCGGTTGACCGGGGTGAGCCTGAACGCGGCCTATTCGCAGATCGCCGGGTGGGCGCTGCGGCTGGCCGGGACGCCGGTGGTGCGTTTCGTCTCCGATCACGGCATGAGCCGCTGCGTGTTGGGCACCAATCGCGACGATTTTTCGCAGCCGCCGCCCTGCCGCGGCTGCGCCGCGCAGTCGCGCGCGCTGTATGCCGGGCAGGACGTGCGCTGGTTCCGCTACGCGCCGGACGCGCAGGTGGAGCAGGCCGTGGCCGGGCTGGACGTGGATGCGCTGGCCAGCTTTGTTTACCAGGGCGTGCCGCTGGGGCAGATCATCCTGCCGGCGTTTCGCTGGGTGCTGCGCCGTCACCATTTCGCGGACAATGAAGCCAACCGCTTCCTCTATCGCACGTATATTCTCTCGGCCTGGAGCCTATACCGGCAGTTCAACGCCGTGATGGATGACACCAACCCCCAGGCGGTGGTGGTGTTCAACGGCCAGTTCTACCCGGAAGCCACGGCGCGCTACGCCGCGCAGCAGCGTGGGCTGCGGGTGATCAGCCACGAGGTGGGCCTGCAGCCGTACAGCGGCTACTTCACCGCCGGCGAGGCCACCGCGTACCCGATCGACATTCCCGATGACTTTGAACTTTCAGCGCAGCAGAACGCGCGCCTGGACGCCTACCTGGAAAAGCGTATGCAGGGCAACTTCAGCATGGCCGGTATCCGCTTCTGGCCGGAAATGCGCCCGCTGGACCCTGCGTTCTGGGAGCGGGCGGCCAAATTCCGCCAGATCGTGCCGGTGTTTACCAACGTGGTCTTCGACACCAGCCAGGGGCACGCCAACACGCTCTACCCGCACATGTTCGCCTGGCTGGACGATGTGCTGGAAGTGATCCGTGCCCACCCGGAAACGCTGTTCGTGGTGCGCGCCCACCCCGACGAATCCCGGCCGGGCAAGGAGAGCCGCGAGAGCGTGGCGGACTGGGCGC
>CALDSL010000202.1 GCA_937920255.1 uncultured Anaerolineaceae bacterium
ATTTCATTGCGGTAGTGCAGGTGCATGCTGGCGTGGTTGCGCCAGGCGCGGTGGCAGCGCTCCACCAGAGCCGGGCCGTTATAGGTGCGCAGCCGGGCGACCGCCAGGTCGTACAGGAAAGGACCTTCGTTCTGACCGAGAGCCCAGCCATCATCGATGCTTTCAAAGGTCGGCGTTGGGCCTTCGATAATTGTGATTTTGTCATCCATGCGATTGTATTTCTCCATCTTGCACATCATACCACAAAACCAAAGGGGGTGGCGAATGCGTTATCCAACTGTAAAGTTCCCGAAGAGTGAATCTGTAGGGGAGTTGCAAGGCGGCGGCGGAAAATCGGCGTTGACATTGCAGTAAAATACTTGTATGAACGAGCCAACACTACGGCGCTCACTGGCAAGCTTGCCAGTTCACAACCTGCGTTTCTTCGAGCAAATCGATTCGACCAATGCCGAGGCGCTGCGCTGGTTGGAAGGCGGCGCGCCGGACGGCGCTGTGGTGGTCGCCGATGCGCAGACCGCCGGGCGCGGGCGTCTGGACCGTCGCTGGGTCACACGCGCCGGTTCAGCGCTGGCATTTAGCGTCATATTCCATCCGCGCCCATCAGAGCTGGACCGCCCGGGCCTGTTTTCACCGCTGGGCGCGCTGGCTGTGGCCCAGGCGCTGGAAGTTGGCTACGGCTTGCAGCCGCAGGTGAAGTGGCCCAACGACGTTTTGCTCGATGACCGCAAGGTGTGCGGCGTTCTGGCCGAGACGGCCTGGATGGGCCAACGCCTGCTCGGCGTGGTGGTTGGGATTGGGATCAACGTGCAGCGCGGGGCGGTGCCCGCGCCGGAAGAATTGCTCTTCCCGGCAGTCAGCGTGGAAGAAGCGCTGGGGGCCAGCGTTGCGCGCGAAGATCTGCTGCGCTCCAGCCTGGCATTCCTGTTCGCCTGGCGCGAGCGCCTATCCAGCCCGCACTTCCTGCAAGCCTGGGAGGGGCGGCTGGCGTACCGCGGGCAACAAGCGCAGGTGGAAAGCGCCGGAACCGAGCCGCTGAGCGGTATCCTGCTCGGCATCACCCCAGAGGGCGATCTGCGCCTCAGCCTGCCTTCGGGGAAAGAAGTTCGCATCCACGCCGGGGATGTCCGCCTGCGTCCGGCAGAAACAAAATCGGTTAACCATCTGGGAGAAACCTCATGTTAGACGATCTACGCAACTCCGCATCACTGTCCTATGAAGAAGAGGAGATCGCCCCGGAAGAGGGTATGAGCGCCACCAGGGTGCGGCGCGGTCCGTTCCTGGGCATGACCGCCCAGCAGCGCTTTGTGGTGGCGCTGATGCTGTTTATGATGGTATGCATCATGGGCGCATTCTGCCTGCTGCTGTTTGAAAAAATCTGGCTGCCGATTTATTAAGGCTGGGAACTTTCGCAAATCAAAATTGGGCCTGTCTATCGGGCTACGCAAAAACGATAGACAAGTACACAAAGCCCCGTCGAAGTGTACGGCACGGCAGGCAAACCGATATGATATAAGCACCTCCCCCGGCTCACTTGAAGCCGGGGGAGGTGCTTCTTGATTCGGAACGGCGCGCGCCTACCCGGTGAAGATTTCCGGGGTGGTCTCGCTGCTGCCATTGGGGGGCGTGGACCCATCGCCGCCGTTGCTGGACGCGGCGCGGGTGAACGTTTCGGCCAGGCGTGCCACAGTGGAGACTTTATCGCCTTTCTCCAGGTTTATCAGCCGGTTGCCGCGCGTCGAGCGCCCGCTGGGGTTGCTGTTTTTCAGGCGCAGCCGGATGGCGATGCCACCGCTGGTGATAATGGTGATCTCATCGGTTTTATTGACCACCCGCGCGGCGGCAATTCGACCGGTTTTGTCCAGGCTCTTCTGGTCAATCGTCACCACGCCATAGGTGGCGCGGCCTTTCACCGGGTATTCGTTCAAGGGCGTAAACTTGCCGAAGCCCAATTCTGTCACCACCAGCAGGTTGGCGCCGGGTTCCACCACCACCATCGAGGCCACCGCATCGCCCTTCTTGAGATTGATGCCGTTGATGCCCGAAGCGGGGCGACCCTGCGGGCGAATCTCCTGTTCAGAGAAGCGCAACGCCTGCCCCATGGCGGTGATGAGGATGATCTCATCCTTGCCGCTGGTGAGCGAAACCCAGCCCAGCGTATCACCGCGCTCCAGGCCAATCGCCATCAGGCCTGATGGGCGCACGCTCGAAAGCTCGGACAAGTGGATACGCTTCACCCGGCCGTGGACGGTGGCCATGGTGCAGTAAGCCGCCGACTGGAAATTGGTGACGGCCACGGTGGCGGTCACGCGCTCGTTGTCCATGATGGACAGGAAATTCTGGATCGAAGAACCGCGGTCGGCGCGGCCGCCGGCCGGGAGGTTGAACGTGCGCTGTGAATACACCTTGCCCTTATCGGTAAAGAACAGGATCGTATCCAGCGTGCGCGCCG
>CALDSL010000203.1 GCA_937920255.1 uncultured Anaerolineaceae bacterium
TAGGCCAGCACGTCGAACATGCTGAACGCGGAGCGCATCAGGCCGGTCACGCGGTTCTTCAGGGTCACGTTGGATTCAACCGTGAGATGATCGCGTTTGCCGTACTGGTCAATGATGCGCTGCTTGACCGTGTCCACATCCTGTCCCGGCTCGACCTTGAGCATCAGCGCCGAAATATCGTTGATCTTGAAGAAGCGGCGCATGTCATTCCAACTGCCGTCAATCACCAGTCCCTGGTTGTAGAAATCCACCACGATGGCCGCGATTTCAAAGCTCTGCACGCCGGCGCGGGTTTTGATCTGCAGGCTGTCGCCCACCTTCAACCCGTGTTTCTCCGAAAGCACCGTCGAGAGAAACACGGCCCCACCCTGCGAGAGACGCTCCATCGCCGCGCGCTCGTCGGTGGACTTATCGGCGAACACAAAGCGCGTCACCCGGCTGTAGGCATCCGGATCGACGCCCATGAATACGACTGGTTCGTCGGTGCCGTCCGGCCGGATCCATTTGATCTCCACAAAGCGGATTGGGGATGCCGCGGCCACGCCTTCCACCAGTTCGAGCGAACGCCACACATCCTGGCGCATGTTGACCGACGAGCTGACAAACATATCGCCGCCGATAAAGGCGTTCATCCAGTCTTCCAGGTCGACCTTAAACGATTCGGTCATGCCGCGCACCACAAGGATCATGGCCACGCCAACCATCAGCGCGGCCACGGTGAGGGTGGTACGCTGCCGGGCGCGCTGCACATTGCTGCTGCCCAACCGGCCACTGTTGCCATACAGCAGGCGAATCAGCGGGCGCGAGATGCGTTCCCACAGGTTGACGCTGGCGGGGATCATCAGCGTGCCGCCCACGAACAGCATCACCACCACCATGCTGCCGATGCGGAACTGCACGTCATACGGGAACGGGTTGCGAATGAGGATGATGGTGGAAATCACCAGCATCGGCGCGCCCAGAATCCAGCCGAAGCGGATGAGCCAACCTTCGCGGCGGTTGCCGCGCACGCGCAGCGCTTCTAATGGCGAAACCCGGCCGGCCTGCATGGCGGGCAGCAGCGCCGCCAGCAGCGTGACGATCACACCAACCGCGATACTGGTCGTCAAAGCGTTGGTGGGAATGGCGATATCGCTCATTGCCGTACCCACCAGCGTGCTCATTAACTGCGTCAGCCCGCTGGCCATGAATATACCCAGCGCCACGCCCAGCGCGGAACCGATGATGCCCAGCGCGACTGCCTCGAACAATACCTGACCCACCACCTGGCGGCGGGTCATCCCAACCGTGCGCAGCATGCCAAACTCGCGTGTGCGCTCGATCACCGTCATCGAAAAGGCGTTGTAGATCAAAAATGCGCCCACAAACAGCGCCATGCCGCTCAAAAAGTTCAGGCCAATCTGGTAGCTGCTGAGCATTTGCGTCATGCGCTTGCCCTGCGCGGCAGGAAAGACGACCGAATAATCTTCTCCCAGACTTTCCTGCAAACTGGTCTTTAAGATATCCAGCGCGGCGGTCGTGCTCTGGTCGCCTTCGGTGATAATGTCGACCTGGTCGATCATGCTCGACCGGTTGAACAGCATCTGCGCGGTGCGCAGCGGTATCACGCCAAACGCGCCGTTGTTGAGCTGCCCGGGTCCCTCTTTTTTGATCAGTCCCACCACGCGCAGGCGCACCGGTCCGTTGGGAGTGATGATGCTCATCTTATTCCCCAGCGTGATGCCTTTTTCTTCGGCGAACGTGGTGGTGAGCACTACCTCGTATGCGTCCGGGTCGTCGGAAAGAAAACGCCCATCTGCCATGGTGTAGGGGCGCGCCAGAACATCCAGCACGGGGTCAATGCCGTACAGCATCAGCCCACCGCCAGCCCCGGCGCCAAACATATTTAGCTCCAGCAAGCCGGCGGGCGCATCTTCGGTCAGTACGGTGTTGGCGTGCACCGAAGGCACGGCGGCTTTCAACCCCGGCAAATCATCGATGGCGCGCAGCACGCGGTCGCGAAAGCCGCGGTTATCATTAGTGGCGCTGGTGACCACCAGACTGCTGTTCCCCGAAGTGTCCTTGAACAGCCGGGAGACGGACTCCAGCGCAAGCTGGTTGGTAATGCCAATGGAGAGGATACCGGCAACGCCTAACACGATGCCGAACATGCTTAACAACGTTCGCAACGGGCGCGATCGTATCGATCGCAGTGAGATCATACGGGTTAGCATGCGGCTACATCTCCAGCGTTTCCATTGCTTCCATCACGCAGCGCACGCGCTGCGGCAGGGGATCATCTTTCAAGAGATGGACGGTATTGACCACATTGCCATCGCGCAGGAAAATCACCCGGTCGGCGTAGGCTGCGGCGCGCGGATCGTGGGTGACTTCGACGATGGCCTGTCCCAGTTCGTCGCAAGAACGCCGCAGCAAGCCCATGATAATCGCGCCGGTCTTGGTATCCAGGTTGCCGGTGGGTTCGTCTGCCAGCACAATTGCCGGGTCGGTGATCAGCGCGCGGGCAATCGCCACGCGCTGCTGCTCGCCGCCGGAAAGCTGGTCCGGGCGGTGACGCCGGCGGTCCACCAGCCCCACCAGATCCAACAGGCGGTCGAGCCGGTCGCGGTATTTGCGTATGTCTTTCCCGTCAATGATCAGCGGCAGGGTGATGTTTTCTTCGGCGGTCAACGTGGGCAGCAAATTAAAGAACTGAAAAACAAAACCGACGTTGTGGCGCCGCGCCAGCGTGCTCTGATTGTCATTTAACACCGATAAGCGCTTGCCCGCCAGGGTCACCTCGCCGGATGTGGGCTTATCCAGGCCGCCAAGCAGGTGCAGCAGCGTGGATTTCCCGCTGCCAGAAGGCCCCATGATGGCGACAAATTCCCCTTTGCGTACCTCGAAATCCACCCCGGCGAGGGCGTCAACACGTACCTTTCCAAGATCATACTGCTTGCGCAGCTGGCTGGCTTCCAGTACCGTGCTCGATTCTTCCATGTTCATCTCCGTTTCTGTGGATCAATATTTCGCCTTTGAAACCATCAACTGTTACCAATGTGTTATCCTGGAGCAAGGTCGCGTCTGCCACGGAAACCACCGCGGGAATATGATACTCGCGCGCGATAATCGAACTGTGCGAGAGCAGCCCGCCCGATTCGGCGATTACGCCGCCCGCCCTCGCGAACAGCGGCGTCCAGCCGACGTCGGAGTATGGGATCACCAATACATCGCCGGGTTCCATCTTGTTAAATTCCGACAACGAGCGGATCACACGGGCACGCCCGGTGTACACCCCGCGCGACGCGGGGATGCCGCTCAGCCGGTTATCGGTGATACCCAATACCGGCGGCGGGGTATCGCCGTACAGCAGCACCGGCATGGCCAGATCTTTCATCGCTGCCATTTCGGTTTTGCGTTCGGCGGCAACTGTGGCATAGTCACACAGAACTTTTCCATCCAGGGCAGCTTTGGCTTCATCCATGTACAGGTAAAAGACGTCGCTGCGTTCGCGCAGCAAACCGCGCTGAACCATGCGCTCGCCCAGTTCCAACCAGTACGGCCGGAATGTGCCATAGGTCTTGGTGTACACAAAGCTGATGTGCTCGCGGTACAGCCTGTAAGTGCGCGCGCGACGGTACAGGAAATGCAGGAACCACGGCCGTTTAATCTTGTTCTTCGATACATCCGAGAGCTGGATTTGCCGGCTGGCGTGACCGACGGGCGCGTACACCAGGATCATCTTTTTGATCAGATCGGGTGTTTCGCGCCAACAAGCCACCGAGATATCATTTCCGCTGTCGCTCAGATGCCCAAACCGTTCGAGGAATGCCTGCACGCTGCGCTGGAACGGCGCAATGCCTTCCATTTGCAGAAATTCGTCAAAAGTGCAGGCATCGATCCTCGCGCGCGTGGCTTCGTCCAACTGCTGGTACTGCGCGTTTAGCTCCTGCAAATGCCGGCCAGGTTCAAAATCACCCAGTTCATCCATGCCGTGCATCAGGTCAAACTGCTGCGGATCGATCCCGGCATCCTTCAGCCGCTGGTTGAGCAGGCCGTTATAGACCATCATCAGCAGCGGTCCGACGATATTGAGATAGGCTGCCCGTTGGGTCAGGCTGTACAGGCGTTGCACATCCGTGATGATTTCCGCATCGGTCATTTGCGCCGCCCGCTGTGGCTGAAAGCTGCCCAGTTCGCTTTCGATTTTGGGAAGCTCGGTGTGGATGCGTTTATGGAATTGAAGCTTTCCCCACATCATCGCGGCCAATCGCGGCGCAAGCAGCACCATCTTGGAATGCATGCGCATGTTCGGCATGCGCATGCCGCCCGGGCCAAGCCCCATCATCATATCCAGGGCTTCGCTTGGCAGACCCAACTGGTTAAAGGCTTTGCCCAGCACCGTCATGTTGAAGTAGGCGCGGTAGTAAAACGGCTTTGCCAGGGTCATCGGGTCGAGTTCGTTTTTCCCGATCATCTCGGTCAAAAGGTCTACCCATACCGAATTGATCATGGGCACATTCAGCGACCACACCAGCGGCTTGATCAT
>CALDSL010000204.1 GCA_937920255.1 uncultured Anaerolineaceae bacterium
TGGTGGCTGACCGGACTGGATATCTCGCTGCGCTGGGCGCGCTGCGGGCTGGAAGAACGGCTGCTGCGCGCGGCAGCGGGAGTGCTGGTGCATTCGGGCGTTGAGACGCTGTGGGTGCGCGAAGTGCCCGAACTGGAGCCCTTCTGGCGCCGCTGGCCGGTCATCGCACAGGCCGCCGACGTCCCCGCCCGCAAGGTCGCGGTGAAGTCGTTGATGGAATAGGGGTGCTTGCGTGAGAGGATTTTTTAACACGAATGGCACGAATAAGCCGAATAACACGAATACAGCTATAAAACATTTTTTAAAGGCTCTATTCGTGCCATTCGGCTTATTCGTGCCATTCGTGTTAACGGTTTTTCTTCCAATGAAAAGAGGCTGATTATGGGTGAGGAGTACGTCGGGTTTGAGCCGCTGCCGGAGTACCGCCTGTGGCAAAAGGCGAGTGAAAAGCGCGTGCCGCTGTCGTTCGACCTGGAACTGACCGCGCGCTGCAACAACGACTGCGCCCATTGCTACATCAACCTGCCCGCGGGCGACGTGGAGGCGAAGAACCGCGAGCTGACCCTGGCCGAGATCGACGACCTGGCCGGGCAAGCCGTGGCGCTGGGCGCGCTGTGGTGTCTCATCACCGGCGGCGAGCCGCTCCTGCGCCGCGATTTTGCCGACGTGTACATGCTGCTCAAGCGCAAGGGCTTGCTGGTGAGTGTGTTCACCAACGCCTGCCTGGTGACGGAAGAGCACGTGGCGCTGTTCAAGCGCTACCCGCCGCGCGATATTGAGGTCAGCGTGTACGGCGTGACCGAGGAGACCTACGAGCGCGTGACGCGCAAACCCGGCACATACGCCGCCTTCCGGCGCGGGCTGGATCTGCTGCTTTCCAACGGCATCCCGGTGCGGCTCAAAGCCATGGCGCTGCGCTCCAACGTGCACGAACTGCCGGCCATCGCCGCGTTTTGCCGTGAACGGACCTACGACTCTTTCCGTTTTGACCCGTTGCTGCACCTGCGCTACGACGGCGACCCGCGCCGCAATGCCGAGATCCGCGCCGAGCGGCTCAGCGCGGAGGAGATTGTGCGCATCGAGGCCGAAGACCCGGAGCGCTCGCAGTCGATGCGCGAGCACTGCGACAGCCTGATCATCCCCGACCTGGCGCACACCGGCTGCGATCACCTGTTTCACTGCGGCGCGGGCAAGGAATCCTTCAGCATTGGTTATGATGGCACATTCCGGTTATGCGCGGGGCTGGTTGCGCCCAGCACCACCTGCGATCTGCGCCAGGTGCCGCTGGCCGAGGCCTGGAACAGCCTGGTGCCGCGCGTGCGCGACATGCGCGCAACAGACGAGAAATTCTTATCCACCTGCCGGGTGTGCCCGCTGGTGAACCTGTGCCTGTGGTGCCCGGCGCACGGCTATCTGGAGAGCGGGCGCATGGATTCGTGGAACGAAAGCTTTTGCGCGGTGGCGCATGCGCGCCAGCGCGCCCTGACCGGAGCGTGAGGCGAACCGATGAAACCATTGCGGCAGGGGTGGCGAACCATCAAAACCCTGCGTCCCGGGCGGGCGCTCGCGCTGCTGTGGCGCGTGACGCCCGGGTGGACGATCGCCGCGCTGGCGCTGGTGATCATCCAGGGCGTGCTGCCGCTGGTTTCGCTGTACGCCATGAAACGCCTGGTCGACGCAGTGGCCAGCCTGGAGAGCGCGCGCAATGCGCTGGTGTGGGCCGGCGTGGCGGCGGGGGCGGCGGGCCTCAGCGCGCTGATGCAGGCCTTCGCGCGCTACGTCAACACCGCCCAGTCGCAACTGCTCACTGATGCTGTGTCCGACATCCTGCACGAGCGCTCGGTTTCGGTTGACCTGGCGTACTACGAGCAGCCGGCCTATTACGACACGCTGCACCGCGCCCAGCAGGAAGCGCCCTACCGCCCGGCGATGATTCTCAACGATCTGGTGCGGATTCTGCAGAGCAGTATTTCGCTGGCCGGCATTGCCATGCTGCTGTTTTCGTTCCACTGGCAGGTGGGCCTGGTGCTGTTTCTGGTGACGCTGCCGGGCATGGCGGTGCGCATGATCTACTCGCGCTACCAGTACCGGTTTGAAGTGGAGCACGCTCAGAACGAACGCGAGGCGTGGTACTACCACGGGTTGATCACCGACGCGCGTTCGGCCGTGGAAACGCGGCTGTTTGATCTGGGCGGCCTGTTTCGCGAGCGCTTCCGCCGGCTGCGCGCCAGTCTGCGCAAAGGCCGGCTGTGCCTGGTGGGGCGGCAGGCGCTGTTCAACTTTCTCACCCAACTGCTGGCGGTGCTGGCCACGTTCGGAACATTTGCCTTTGCCGTCACCGAAGCCCTCGCCGGCCAGCTCAGCCTGGGCTCGCTGGTGATTATTTACCTGGGGTTTCAAAGCGGTCTTAGCTATCTGCAGGCGATGCTGCATGGGATGGCGGGCATCTACGAAAGCAACCTGTTCCTGA
>CALDSL010000205.1 GCA_937920255.1 uncultured Anaerolineaceae bacterium
TCAACCCCGCTTTTGAAGCCGCCAACCCGGGCGTGACCGTCGAGATCACCGAAGGCTCCTGGTCCGGTTGGGATACCACCTTCAGCGGCTTCTTCGCCGCCGGCGAAGGCCCCGACATCATCAACCTCGGCTCGGAAATGAACACGCTGTACGGCGAGAGCCTGGCCGATATGGATCCTTACCTGGGCGAAGCCGCCTGGCCGGAGATCGCGAACTTTGGCCCCGCGCTCGAAAATGCCAAGTACGAAGGCAAACTGCGCGGCCTGCCGATTTTCACCGCCCCTCGCTACGTCTTCTGCCGCACCGACCTGATGGAAGCTGGCGGCTGGACCACCGGCACCCCCAAGAACTTCGCCGAGTGGGTTGATTTCGCCGGCAAGCTCTCCAAGATCGATCCCGCCACCAACTCGCTCGTCCAGCAGGCGCTGGTTCCGGTTGACGCCGGCTCCATGGCCGACTGGCAGTGGTGGCTGCTGGTCTACTACTCGATCGGCGGCGAACTCTACAAAGCCGATGGCACCCCCAACTTTGACTCGCCCGAAGCGCTGGCCGCCACACAGTTCCTGTACGACATGCGCCAGGCCACCTACGGCTCCGCGATGGATGCGGTTGGCTCGCTGCCCACCGGCCAGGGTTCTGTGATCGACGTCGACGATGCCACCGGCAAGGATAACGGCGCGGTCTGCCTCGCGCACTCCGGTTGGGCCGCCCCCGCCTTCGACCGTCCGATCTGGGAAAAGGTCAGCATCGATGCTTTCTACGGCGACCCCGAGAACTTCCCCAACAGCAAGCCGGTCGTGCTGGCCTTCAATGACTGGCTGGCCGTGGCCGACTACAGCGAGAACAAAGAGCTGGCCGCCGAATGGCTGAAGCTGGCCTTCTCGAAGGACGCCAACAACAAGTGGAACGAGACCATGGGCCTGATCCCCGCCCGCAATGACTCGCAGTTCGGCTACGTGGTTGAATCGCCGCAGTTGAAAGCCGAAGCGGAACTGGCCGCCCAGTACGGCGTCGGTTTTGCCGGCATCAAGGAAGCCGCCAAACTGTCCACCATCATGCAGGATGCGCTTGGCAAGCTCGTCACCGATGAGCTGAGCGTGGAAGACGCCATCGCCAAGATCCAGCAGGAATACACGGACGCTTTGCAGTAAATTGTCGTATGATTGTCTGGCCGGGGACGTCTGTCCCCGGCCAGTACCCACACCTGGAGAAAGCGCATGCCCGCCAATCCCTATCTACACGTTCTGATTACCGCTGGTCTGACGGTGCTGTTCATCATCGCGAGCAGCTTCGGATTGGGCTGGCTGGCGCGAGCGATAGCGCGGCTGCGCGGCGCGAGCGCCAAGCAGCAGGGCAACACCTTCGCGGGGTATGCCTTCGCCGCGCCGTGGATCGTGGGCTTTCTCATTTTTGTGGTCGTGCCGCTTGGTTTCTCACTGTACTGGAGCTTTACCGACTACCGCGTCACGGCCAACGAAGCGCCGAACTGGCTGGGGCTGGAGAATTACCAGAAACTGCTGTTTGACGATACCAGTTTCCGTGCCTCGATCGTCAACACCCTGTATCTCACCGTCATCGGCCTGCCGCTGCAGATGGGTGTTGCGCTGCTGCTGGCGGTGCTGCTCAACCAGAAGACGCGCGGCGAGCGCGTATTCCGTATGTCGTTCTATCTGCCTGTTGTGCTGGGCTTCAACACCGCTGTGCTCCTGTGCTGGCGGCTGATGCTCAACACCGGCACCGGTATCATCAATCAGATGCTGCGCGCGGCGGCTGCGTTCGCGCCGTTCAGCCTGTTGATGCGCGGGCTGATTTACATTCAAGAGATTTTTTCAGCTTTCTTCCTCGGTTTAAACAACAACAATTTCAACCTGCTCAACAAAGTCATCGAGGCCGGCTTTCCGGCCGCCAATCGCGTGCCGCTGTGGGTGCAGAGCCCGCTGTGGTCCAAAATGTCAGTGGTGCTGCTGATGATCTGGGGCTGCGGCGCGATGATGCTGATCTTTTTGGCAGGGCTCAATAATATTCCCAAAGAATTGCACGAGGCCGGCGAGGTCGACGGCGCGTCCGGGTGGCAGCGGTTTTGGAAAATCTCGTTCCCGCTGCTCACCCCCTATATTTTCTATAACCTCGTTGTCGGCATGATTAGCTCCCTGCAAATTTTTGAACCAATATTTGTGTTGTACCGCGATAACCAACCGCTGGTGCCCTCAGCCATTTCGATGGTGTACTACCTGTGGCAGAAGAGTTTCAGCCACTTTGAGATAGGGTACGGTTCGGCCATCTCCTGGGTCATCCTGGTGATCATCTTCATTGTGACGGTAATCCAGTTCCGGCTTCAAAACCGCTGGGTAACCTACGACCTGTACTAGGAGGTTGGGATGCGAAAGAACTGGGCAATCATACGCAGCATGATCCTCTATGTGGTTCTCACCGCGGCCAGCATCGCCATGAGCTTCCCGCTGTTCTGGATGATCTCCTCCTCGCTCAAGACGGTGGCGGAAACCAACGCTCCCGGCATCGTGTGGATCCCCAACAACCCTACTCTGGCGGCGTATATCGATATCTTCGCCAATGAGCAGTTCCTGCGCGCGTATTTCAACTCGGTCTTTTACGTCACGCTGGCGCTGGCGGGCACGCTGTTCTCCATCGCGGCGGTGGCGTACGCCTTCAGCCGGGTGGAGTGGCCCGGGCGCAACCTGGTGTTCTTCCTCATGCTGGCCACCATGATGATCCCGCCCCAGGCGCTGATCGTACCGCAGTACGTCTTCTTCAACAAGCTGGATTGGGTCGGCACGTTCAACCCGCTGGTGATCCCCGGCTATTTCGCCGGTGGAGCGGCGATGGTGTTCCTGCTGCGCCAGTCGATGGCGCAGATCCCCAAAGAGATGGACGAATCGGCCTTTATTGATGGCGCCAATCATTTCCAAATCTGGTGGAACATCACCCTGCCGCTGGTCAAAGCGCCGCTGGCCACCATTTCCACCTTCCTGTTCGTGGGCCTGTGGAACAGCCTGCTGACCCCGCTCATGTACTTGCAGACCGTCGACCTGTACACGCTGCCGGTATATCTCTCCACGCTGTACAACATCAATCAGACCGTGCAGCCCTGGCCGACGATTATGACCGCCGCCGTGCTGACCACCATTCCGCTCATCGTGGTTTTCTTCTTCGCCCAGCGCTACATTCTGGAGAGCGTGGTGATGACCGGGTTGAAAGGCTGATATGGATCAGGCGCATATCATCGGCCAAAAACTGATGCTGGCGTTCGACGGCATGGACGCGCCGCCGGAGGCCATTCTGCGCGCGCTGCGCGAACACCGCGCCTGTGGGATCACCCTGTTCCGCACGCGCAACATCGACCACCCGGCGCAGGTGCGCCGGCTCACCGCGCAATTACAGGCAGCAGCGCAGAGCATGGGCCTGCCGCCGCTGCTGATCGCCGCCGACCAGGAGGGCGGGCAGTTGATGGCCGTCGGCCAGGCCACGCAACTGCCCGGCAACATGGCCCTCGGCGCCGCTGGATCGGCCGAGCTGGCCTACCGCGCCGGCGTGGTGCTGGGCAGAGAACTGGCCGCGATGGGCATCAACGTCAATTACGCGCCCTCGGTGGACGTGAACGTCAACCCGCGCAACCCGGTGGTGGGCATTCGTTCGTTTGGCGAAGACCCGGCCGCGGCCGCCAGTCTGGGCGCGGCGCTGGTGGCCGGGGTGCAGTCGCAGCACGTGGCCGCTACGGCCAAGCACTTCCCCGGCCACGGTGACGTGACCGGCGACTCGCACTACGGGCTTCCGGCCGTGGCGCACGACCTGGAGCGGCTGCGCCAGGTGGAATTACCGCCGTTTCGCGCCAGCATCGACGCCGGCGTGAAGCTGGTGATGACCGCGCACGTGGCGTTGCCGGCTCTGGATGGGGAAACCGCCCCGCCGGCCACGCTCTCGGCGCGCGTGATGACCGGCCTGCTGCGCGGCGAGCTGGGTTTTGATGGCGTCATCATCACCGACGCGATGGATATGCTCGCCATCCGCCAGGGCGATCTGCTGGGCGAGGACGCGCTGCGAGCAGTACAGGCGGGCGCAGATTTGCTGCTGCTGACCGCCAGCGCGAAAGACCATTCCCGCGTGCACCGGGCTTTGACCCGGGCCGCGCAAGACCGCATTCTCAGCGCCGAAGCGCTGGCGGCTTCAGAGGCGCGCATCGCCGCGCTCAAAGGCTGGCTGGCGGCCGCCCCGCCGCAGCCGGACCTGAGCGTGGTTGGCTGCGCGCAGCACCAGCAGGTCGCGGATGAGATCGCCCAGGCTTCGATCACCCTGGTGCGCGACCAGCACCGGGTGCTGCCGCTGCGCCTGCGCCCCGAGCAGCGCCTGGTGGTGATGCTGCCCCAACCGCTGAACCTGACCCCCGCCGACACCTCCGCCTTCGTCCATCCCGCCCTGGCGGACGCGCTGCGCGCCTATCACCCGCGCGTGGAAGAGCTGCTGGTTCCCTTCGCGCCGCATGACGCCGACACCCATGACGTGTTATCGCGGCTCGAACCCGGCGATTTCGTCATCGCCGGCACGCTCAACGCCTACACCGAGCCCGGGCAGGCAGCGCTGGTGCGCGCGCTGCTGGCAACCGGCGTGCCCACCCTGGTAGCCGCCATGCGCCTGCCGTATGACCTGGCCGCCTTCCCCGAAGCGCCGGCATACGTCTGCACCTACAGCATCCTGGAACCCTCCATGCGCGCGCTGGCCCGTGCCCTGTTCCAGCCCGGCGAATTACGCGGCAAACTGCCCGTAGCCATCCCGGGTCTGTACCCGGCTGGTTTTGGGATGCAATAGTTGTAGCGTAGCGGTATGCTGTATAGCCTCGGAGAGCACCCTGTGGGTGCTCTCCGAGGCTATACAGCATACCGCTAGTGAAATGCTGTTTGATCTATGCTAAGATTATCTCTATATGAACATCTCGTTCGAACTTGTCGTTGTCTTGTTGCTGATTCTGGCGAACGGATTCCTCTCAATGTCCGAAATTGCGCTGGTTTCGGCGCGCAAGGTGCGCCTGCAGCAGCGCGCGGAAGATGGCGCGCGCGGCGCGAAAACGGCGCTGGCGCTGGCCAATCAGCCCAACCGCTTTCTTTCCACTGTGCAGGTCGGCATCACCCTGGTGGGCGTGCTCACCGGCGCGTTTGGCGGCGCGACCATTGCCGAAGAGCTGGCCGCGCCGCTGGAGAGAATCCCTGCCATCGCGCCCTATGCTGAGACGATCGCCTTTGCGATTGTCGTGTTGATCATCACCTATTTTACTCTGGTGCTGGGCGAGTTGATCCCCAAACGCATCGGCCTGAACGATCCAGAGAAGACCGCCGAAGTGGTGGCAGGCCCAATGCGCGTTCTGTCTGTCATCGCCGGGCCGATTGTGTCGCTGCTGAGCGCCTCGACCGAACTGGGGTTTCGCCTGCTGGGCATCCGCCCTTCGAGCGAGCCGCCGGTAACGGAGGATGAGATCAAGGTGCTGATGGAGCAGGGCACGCAGGTGGGCGTCTTTGAAGAAGCCGAGATGGACATGGTGGAAAGCGTTTTCCGGCTGGGCGGCCGCCGCGTGGATGCCATGATGACCCCACGCACCGAGATCGTCTGGCTCGATCTGGACCTGCCGTTTGAGGACAACCTGCGCCTGGTATTGGAAAGCGGCTACTCGCAGTTCCCCGTGGCGCGCGACAACCTGGATAACGTCATTGGCGTGTTGCGGGTCAAAGATTTGCTCTCATACCTGGCCGGCGCGGACCAGCCGGTGGACATCAAAGCCCTGGCCCGGCCGCCGCTGTTTGTGCCGGAAAGCACCCCGGCGCTCAAAGTTCTGGCCAACATGCGCATTTCGGGTGATAACGTCTCGCTGGTGATCGACGAATACGGCGGCCTGCAGGGCATGGTCACGCTCAATGACATTATGCAGTCCATCGTCGGTATTATTGCCGGAGAAGGCGGCGAGCTGCAGCCCGAGATCGTGCGCCGCGAAGACGGTTCGCTGCTGCTGGACGGTCTGCTGGCCATTGATGAGTTTAAAGAACTGGTTGACGTCGATGTGCTGCCGGATGAAGAACGCGTCGGCTATCAGACCCTGGCCGGGTTTGTCGTCAGCCAGATGGGCGCGATACCCACTGCCGGCCAGAGTTTCGAGTGGAACGGGTGGCGCTTCGAAGTGCTGGATATGGACGGCAAACGGGTGGATAAGCTGCTGGCGATGCAGGTAAAAGAACCCGGTTGAAATCCGTTATAATCAAGCTGCTATGATCCCAGTCCATCTCAGTCTTTCAGGCTTCCTATCGTACCTCGACCCGGTAGACCTGGACTTCACCCCGTTTGACGTGGCGTGTATTTCCGGTTCCAATGGGGCGGGCAAATCGTCGCTGCTGGATGCGATTACCTGGGCGTTGTTTGGGCAGGCGCGCCGCCGCGACGATACCATCATCAACAGCCATGCCAAAACCGCTGAAGTCACGCTGGATATGCACTACGAGGGACACCTGTACCGCGTGCAGCGCATCAAGACGCGCGACAAAGCCACCATGCTGGAATTCTTCGTGCAGACGGCAGAAGGCAATTGGCGCACGCTCACCGAACACTCGGTGCGCGAAACCGAGCAGCGCATCCAGAGCACCCTGCGCATGGATTACGAAACCTTTGTCAACGCTTCGTTTTTCCTGCAGGGGAAAGCCGATTCCTTTGCCCAGCAGCGGCCGGGTGACCGCAAGAAGATCCTCAGTAGCATTCTGGGGCTGGAAGTGTGGGAGAACTACCGCAACAGCGCCGCCGAACGCCGCAAGCGCGTCGAAGCCGATATGGCCTCTGTGGACGGCATGCTGGATGAAATCAACAAAGAATTGGGCGAGGAAGATCAGCGCAAAGCGCGCCTGAAAGAACTGGAAGATTCGCTAGAGCAGTACGCCAGCCTGCGACAGACCAAAGAAGCCGCGCTGGAAACCCTGCGACGGCTGGCCAGTACCCTGCAGGAACAACTGCGCCTGGTGCAGGTGCTGGAAGGCCAGCTACAGGCCGCCCGCCAGCGCATGGCCGACCGTTCCGCGCAGCGCGAGACGCGCATGGCCGACCAGGCCCTGTACCGTGACCAGCTCGCGCATGAGGAGACGGTCAAGGCAGCCTACGCGCGCTGGCAGCAGGCGCGGCAGGATTTGGAACGCTGGGAAGGCGTGGCGGCCAATTTCCGCCAGCACGATCAGCAGCGCGCCGCCCCGCTGATGGCCATACGCGCCGAATGCAGCCGGCTGGAACAGGAACGCCAGACCCTGCTGGCGCAGCAGGAAGCCGTTCTGAAGGTCACCGAACGCCTGCCACAACTGCAGAAACAGATCGGCGAAACCGACGCGCGGCTGCTGCAGCTAGCCGCGCAACTCAACGAGCGGCCTGTGGTGGAAAATGCGCTGCGTGATTTGATCGCCGAAGGCGGCGAGGCCAAAGCCGAAAACCGCCGCTTGCGCGAGCAGATGAAAGAACTGGCAGATCGCATTGAGCGCTTGAAGGAAATCGGCGGCGCGGATTGCCCCCTGTGCGGGCAGCCGCTCAGCCCCGAAGAGCGGGAAAAACTGATTGGCTCGCTGGAAGCCGAAGGCCGCGAGATGGGTGACCGCTTCCGGCAGAACAACAAGTTCATGCAGGAAAGCGAAGGGCGTCGCAAGGAAATGGAAGCGCGGCTGGGTGCGTTTGCGCCGATGGAAGAAGAACTGCGCCGCATGCACCGCCTGGCAGACCAGCTCGACGACCAGGAACACCAGGCGCGTGAATCGCTGCAAACCTGGGAGAGCGGCGGGGCGCTGCGCCTGGAAGAGGTCAACCGCATGCTGGCCGAGGAAACCTACGCGCCCGAGGCCCGCGCCGAATTGGACCGCATCAACGCCGTGCTGAAAGACCTGGGCTACGATGCCGCCACCCACGACGCGGTGCGCCGCGCCGAGCAGGATGGGCGCTCCTCGGAAGAACAACTGCGCCAGGTGGAAGCCGCGCGTGGGGCATTGTCGCCGCTGGAGCGCGAGATTAAATCACTGGACGAGCAGCTTGCCGCCGATTCCGCCGAGGTCGCCGCGCAGGAAGCCGCGGCGCGCAGCGCCCGGGAACAGTACGAGGCCGGCGCGGCCTCGCTGCCCGATCTGCGCGAGGCGGAAACCGAACTGTTTACGTTGCAGGAAAACGAAAACAAAGCCCGTTTCCAGGTGGGCGGCGCGCGCCAGGCCGTGCTGGTGCTGGACACGCTGCGCAAGCGCCACAAGGATCTGACCCAGCGCCGCGAGGGGCTCGCCCGGCAGGTGAGCCAGCTCAAGATGCTGGAACGCGCGTTTGGCAAAGACGGCGTGCCGGCGCTGCTGATCGAACAGGCGCTGCCGGAAATCGAAACCCAGGCTAATGAAATCCTCGACCGGCTGAGCGGCGGCAATATGGCTGTACGCTTTGCCACGCAGAAAGATTATAAAGACAAGAACCGTGACGATAAACGCGAAACGCTGGATATCATCATCAGCGACGCGGCCGGGTCGCGTGAGTATGAGCTGTTCTCGGGCGGCGAGGCCTTCCGCGTCAATTTTGCCATCCGGCTGGCGCTCTCGCGCTTCCTCGCGCAGCGCTCCGGGGCGCGCCTGCAAACCCTGGTGATCGATGAAGGGTTTGGCAGCCAGGACGTCGAAGGCCGCCAGCGGCTGATCGAAGCCATCAACATGGTGCGCCCGGATTTTGAGAAGATTCTGGCCATTACCCATCTGGAAGAGTTGAAAGAAGCCTTCCCGTTCCGCATTGAAGTCGAAAAGACGGCGCGCGGATCGCAGGTGCGGGTGATTGGATGAGTGCCATTCCGGCGCGGCTGGGGGTGCAACAGCGGGTGCTGCCCAATTACCGCGCCCCCTTCTTTGACGCCCTGGCCTCGGCCTGCCCGCCGGGCGTGAGCGTGTTCGCCGGCCTGCCGCGCCCGGAAGAGGCGATTGAAACCCGCGTGGAGCTGGCCGCGGCGCAACTGGCGCCGGCGCGCAACCTCCATCTGGGGCGCGGGTCGCTCTACCTGTGCTTCCAGCGCGGTCTCCCGGGCTGGCTGGAGCGCTGGGACCCGGGCGCGCTGATCGTGGAGGCCAACCCGCGCTATCTCAGCACGCCCGCCGGCGTGCGCTGGATGCGCTCGCGCGGCCGCCCGGTGATCGGCTGGGGGTTGGGCGCGCCTGTCTCCGGCGGCGTCTTCAGCGGCTTGCGCGCCGCGGCGCGCCGCGCCTTTCTGTCACAATTCGATGTGCTGATAACCTACAGCCAGCAGGGAGCGCAGGAATACCAGCGGTTGGGTTTTTCCGCCGAACGGGTGTTTGTCGCGCCCAATGCCGCCGCGCGCCGCCCGGTCCATCCCATCCCCGTGCGCTCGCTGGCTGCGCTCCCGCACCAGCTTACCTTGTTGTTCGTGGGTCGGCTGCAGGCCCGCAAGCGCGTGGATTTGTTGTTGCACGCCTGCCAGCGCCTGCCCGAGGGGCTGCGCCCGCACCTGTGGGTGGTGGGCGACGGCCCGGAACGCGCCAGCCTGGAGAAGATCGCCCGCGAGGTGTACCCCAATGCGCTGTTCCTGGGCGCGCGTCACGGCGCGCAACTGGAGCGCCTGTTTGTGGCCGCCGATGTGTTTGTGCTGCCCGGCACCGGCGGGCTGGCGGTGCAGCAGGCCATGTCATTTGGCCTGCCGGTGATGGTGGCCGAGGCTGACGGCACGCAGTCCGACCTGGTACGCCCGGCCAACGGCTGGCAGCTCCCGCCGGGCGATGCGGATGCGCTGGTGCGGTATCTGTCGGACGCCCTGAGCGACACGCCGCGCCTGCGCCGCATGGGTGAAGAATCCTACCGCATCGCCAGCGAGGAGATCAACCTGGAGCACATGGTGGACGTCTTTGCCCGGGCGGTCGAGGCTGCCCTGGAACGCTCGAAGCGACGGAGAGGTTGATATGCATATCCTGCTGGTAGCCGACGGCCGCAGCCCCATCGCGCGGCGCTGGATCCAGGGCACGCTGGCCCTGCAGCACCGCGTCACGCTGGTATCGACCTACCCATGCGGCGAAGTGCCCGGCGTGGAACGGGTGGTGGTGATGCCGGTGGCATTCGCAAGCATGGCGGGCAGCCAGGTGGGGCAGGCCGGGCAGCCGGCCGCTGCCAAACCCGGCGGCCTGCGCGGTCTGGCGCGGCGTTTCCGCAACCTGTTCGTATCCGCGCGCTACATTGCCGGCCCGCTGACGCTGTCGTACTACGGGCCGCGCTTTCGCCGCCTAGTGCGCAGCGTGCAGCCCGACCTGGTGCACGCGCTGCGCATTCCCTTTGAGGGGATGCTGGCCGCTTATACGCCCAAAGAAGTCCCCTTTGTGGTTTCCATCTGGGGTAACGACCTCACCCTGCACGCCCAGCGCACGCAGTGGATGGCGCGCCTGACAAGGTGGACGCTGCGCCGCGCGAACGGTCTGGTGGCGGATGCGCGCCGCGATATCCGCCTGGGGCGCGAGTGGGGCTTCGCGCTCGACCGGCCCAGTCTGGTGGTTCCGGGCAACGGCGGCCTGGATGTGCGCGAACTGCGCAGTTCGCGCGGCTGCGCCAGCCGGCTGTTGGAAGGCTTGCCCGAAGGCGCCCCGCTTGTGATCAACCCGCGCGGCTTTCGCCCCGGCTCGGTGCGCACCGAAGTGTTCTTTCAATCCATCCCCTATGTTCTCCAGCACCGGCCGGACGTGCACTTTTTGTGCGTGGGCATGGCCGGCCAGAGCGAGGCCGAGCAGTGGTTGGAAAAGCTGCGCGTGAACGGGCAGGTGCGGCTGCTGCCGTACCTGTCGCAAAATGAGTTGTGGGATCTGTTCCTGCGCGCGCACGTCACCGTGTCGGTCAGCGCGCACGACGGCACGCCCAACACGCTGCTGGAAGCCATGTGCTGCGGCTGCTTCCCGGTCACCGGGGATATCGAGTCACTGCGCGAATGGCTGACGCCGGGAGTCAACGGTTTGCTGGTGGACCCCGAACAGCCGCAGGTGCTGGCGGAGGCGGTGCTGATCGCGCTCAACCAGCCCGAGCTGCGCGCCGCGGCGGCCGAGCAGAATTTCCGGCTGGTATCCGAGCGCGCCGAGCTGGGCCTGGTACGCGCGCAGATCGAAGTCTTTTATCAGCGCCTGGTACAAAAACCTGCCGGCGCCGGCGACCCAAACGCGCACTAGCTCGGGATTTTTACCTTCAGGTAGCGCGCCATCCTGGCAAAGCTTTTGCCCATCGGGGTTGAGTCGACCCAGGCAGAGCCCACGCTGGCTTGTCCTTCGCGTCGTTGCTTGAGAATCCGCAGCGCCTGTGGCAGCATGCCGCCGATAAAGACCACATTCATCGCCACGGCGTACCAGATGAACGCGGGATCATCCGTGCGCAGGATCATCCACGGGATTAACAGCACCACCCACAAAATCAGCGAGAGGACGAAGTTGCGCAGGATCAGCATGCCGATCAACGGGCCGGCGATGGGCAGAACAATCGCGGCCAGCCAGTCGATGACGGCCAGGCTGCCGAGCATCACCGTATAACCGCCGCTGCCTTGAAAGCGGTGGTAGACCGGGAAGATGTGCCCCAGCAGCACAAAAATCGCCGCCGCCAGGTAGTATAACTGCCCCGGGAAGAGCAGGCGAACCCCTAGCACCGGCAAGACGGCTTTGAGGATATCCAGCAGGCTGACCAGCATCCCCCAGCGCGTGTTGAGCGCCGCGCCAACCGAGCTGGCGCTGACCGAATCCAGTTTGAACATCCTGCCGGTCGCTTCATCATGCAGCTCAAAATCTTCGAGATTCTTGCGCGTCACCAGCCAGTAGACGATGCGCGCGAACGACAGGCTGCCGATCAAATAACAGGCGATTGCCACAACAATTGCGACTTTCACATCCATCGTGCCCTCCCCCTGAACGGGTATGCGGTTTTTGAACAGATGAAGAATAATCTGGTAACAGTATACAAGCACGGAGCGCTTCCTACAATAGGCAGGCATATAAACTGGATACAGGCTGTCTCCTTCCTGCTGTATAATTTCCGGTATGGATAATTACGCGCTGGCAGAAATATTTGACCGTATTGGCTCGCTGCTGGAGATCAAGGGCGAAGTGGTGTACAAATACCTGGCGTACCGCAAAGCGGCCGACAGCCTGCGCAACCTGGGGCAGGACGTCAATCAGATTGCCAAAGAAGGCCGCCTGACGGAGATCCCCGCGGTGGGCAAGGCGATTGCCGAGAAAATTGATGAGCTGCTGAAGACCGGGCGGCTGGAATTTCTGGAGAAACTGGAAGCCGAAATCCCACCTTCGCTGGTCGAACTGCTGGAAGTGCCCGATGTAGGGCCGCGCAAAGCGCTCATGCTCTACAAACAGGCCGGGATTACCAACATGCAGGAACTGGAAGCCGCCGTGCGCGAGGGTAAACTCGATGGGTTGCCCGGCATCGGCGCCAAGACCGAACAGCGCATCCTGGCCGGCATTGAAGCCGTTAAGCGGCGCTCCAGGCGCATGACGCTGGACACCGCCCGCGGGCACGCCGCCCGCTGGGTGGCCTGGCTGCGCGAGCAGCCGGGCGTCATCCACGCCGAAGCCGCCGGCAGCCTGCGGCGCTGGAAAACTACGGTCGGCGACCTCGACCTGGTGGCCGCTGCCGCCGACCCGGACGCGATCATGGAGGCCTTTACCACCCACTCGGACGTGCGGCAGGTGCTGGGCGCTGGGCCGAACAAATCCAGCGTGGAATTGAAAAACGGTCTCAATATCCAGTTGTGGATCCAGCCGCCGGAGAACTGGGGCAGCCTGCTGCAGTTTGTCACCGGTTCCAAAGACCACAACGTGCGCGTGCGCGAGCTGGCGCAGAAAAAAAAGCTGTCACTGTCCGAGCGCGGTTTTCTGCATGAAGACGGCAGCGAAGAAGCCTGCGCCACCGAAGAGGAAGTCTACGCCGCCCTGGGCCTGGAGTGGATGCCGCCCGAATTGCGCGAAGACCGCGGCGAGGTGGCGGCGGCCAAAGCCAAAAAGCTGCCCGCGCTGGTGCGCGTGGAGGAACGACTGGCCGAGCTGCATACCCACACCACCTGGAGCGACGGAGCCGCCACAATGGAAGAAATGGTAACGGCGGCGGTGGATCGCGGGCTGCGGGTGTACGCCGTCACTGACCATTCCGCCGGGTTGGGCGTCACCAATGGGCTGACGCCAGAACGCCTGGAGCAACAGCGCCAGGAGATGGACGCGCTGCAGAAAAAACTGGGTGACCGCATCGTGATCCTGCAGGGCTCCGAGGTGGAGATCCACGCTGACGGCCACCTTGAATTTTCCAACGAAGTGCTGGCCGGGCTGGACATCGCCATCGCCTCGCTGCATATGGGGCTACGCCAGCCGCGCGAGCAGGTGACCGAGCGCCTGATCAACGCCATCCGCAACCCGCACATCGATATCATCGGGCATCTCAGCGGGCGTTTGCTGCCCAACCGTGAAGGCGCCGACCTGGATATGGAAGCCGTGCTGCAGGCCGCGCTGGAAAGCGGGGTCTGCCTGGAAATCAACGCCAGCCCGTACCGGCTCGACCTGGACGAGGTCTATGCCCGCCGCGCTGCGGAAATGGGTATTCTGCTCTCCATCAACACCGACGCCCACCGCCCGGTGGAACTGGACCTGGCCTTGTATGGCTACTCGGTGGCGCGGCGCGCGTGGGTGCGTCCCGAGCAGGTGATCAACACTTGGGAGCCGGATCGCCTGCTGGAATGGCTGCGCAGCCGCGGCAAATAAGAGCCGGGTTTAGGGCATCGAACCGAACATCACCTGGTTTGAGAAAGCCAGGAACACCACCCGGTTGGGGCTTAAAGCAAACGCCGTGACCGGCTTCTTTGGCAGCGGAAAATCGCGTTCCTGCTCGGGGTCCTGGCGCAATTCGCGCTGGAAATTCAACCGCAGGCTGAAGTGGTAGATCGACGGGCCTTTGCTGTCCAGAATGAACAGCGACGGGTCAGGCGGCTGCGTGGTGAGCATTTGCAGGAACCCCGTGTCGGTGAAGCTTTGCACCGCGCCGTCCGGCCCGCCGTATGGCGCCGGGTCGTTGCAGCGCGTGGGCGAAAAATCGAAGCCCGAGTAGGTGCACACGGTCATCATGCCGCTGGAACGCAGCAGGTACAGGTCGTCCGCATAGAGCGTAATGTCAATTACGTCCGCCATGAGCGGCACTTCGTTGCCGAAGAACAGCCGCGGCCGGTCTGCATATTTATAGTCGTCTCCATCGAAGCGCCACACGGCGTTATTTTGCAGGTCGAGCACAAACAGGTCGCCGTTTTGCACCGCCATCGCGGTGATTTTGCCCCAGTTATTTTCGGGTGGGGCCAGGGTGGACGCCAGCGGAGCGTCACCTTTGGCGCAATATAACAGGTTGCCGGTCGCGTCGATGGCCAGAATATCGGCTCCCGAGGCGGTGTTCGTCGGCAGCGTCGCCAGCCCGACCAGCGGGCCGACAATCATACTGCCGTACGGGCCCGGGCCGCAGGAAAAATTGGCGTCGTATTCGTAGGTGCGGCCGGTGCGCTCCATGCGCAGCACGCGCCCCGAGTTGGCATCCAGCATGTACAGCTCGTTGTTAGTGGCGACCATGCGCGTCACGTTGATACTGTCGGCCAGCACGCCGGTGAAGGCCGGGGCAAGCTGCAGCCGCACGATGCCGTCCAGCGAGTCCATGGCCACTTGCGCTTTGCGGCGCAGCGCCAACGACTCGTCGTCGCTGCCAAACTCCTCCGATTTGTTGACCCAATACACCACCTGTTCCCAGTTGGCGCGGCGTTGGGTCAGGTCCTCTTCGATGTTGGCCTGCTCCGCATACAGGCGCGCCTGTTCCAGGTAGGCCGTACGCTGCTCGCTGGCCCCAGAGCGGAAGTACACCGCCGTGGCCGCGGCCACCACGATGATGGGGATGGCAACTGCGATAAAGAACAGCGTGGCCGGCGAGGGGTTAAACGACGCCTGCTCTTCGGGAGCCAGGTGCGGCAGCACGGCGCCCACCGACCGGCCGGCTTTGGCGCGCGCGCGGCGAATACGACGGAAAAATGCCGCCAGCCGCTTGACAAACGGCCGCTCCGCCGGGGCATAGGTCACCTGGTCGGGCGCGGGTTTGGCGGGAGCGTTTGCGTCGGCGGTCGCCTGGGGGCGCTGCACCAGCCCGCCCAGCGAAAATTTCTTCTCCGGCGCCGGTGCGGCCGCGGCGGCGTGATGACCTCGGCGTTCTTCCACGCGCCGGCGCGCCTGACTGATCACCGGCGTGGTGGGCAGGCTTTCAGCTTCTTCCGTAACAATCGCGGGGGTTTCGGCAGCCGGTTCAGGCTCGGGCGGCGTTTCCACGCTGAATTCGGGCGCTTCGGCCGCCGGCGCCAAGCCGGGCGGGGCTTCCACGGCGGGCTCAACCACGGCCGGAGCAGGTGCGGTGTCAACTTGGGCGGGGCGCGCCGCGGCGGGCGCTGCCCTCGCCGGCAGGGGCTCCACCTGCACCTGGCCGCCGCCGGTTTTCACCCGCAGCAGCCCGGCGCGCAGATCGGGCGGGACGATGTTGTAGACGTTATCGAGGTCCGCCACCGCCGCGGCGAAAAGCGGCGCTGGCCAGGATGCCATCGGTTCAGGCGAGAAGATGAGCGCGTCCCCCGGCTCGAGGCTGGCCTGGAAAAAGCGCAGCGGCACGGCGCGGCTGGCGCCCAACCCGCGCCCGGTGCTGGAACTATCGAAATACTCGGTAGCGCCGCCGGAGGTGAGCAAAAAGGTGTGGGCCGGCCCGGCATGCGCGATATAGGCCAGATTGTTGCGGACAACGCACAGGTTGAGCACCATGATCACCGGCGTGCGTTCCGAGCGCGACAGCAGGTTCTCGTTCAGCGCTTCCACGGCGTCTTTGACCGCTGAGGTGACCGTGCCGCCGGTGCGAAAATAGGTGCTGCTCAGAAGCTGGAACGCTTCTTTGAGGAGATCTGGCGACAGGGGCTGCCCGCCGGGGCTGCTCAGAGTTACGGCCAGCAGGTCCGATGCCCGGTGGCGGTCTGAGCGGCGTGGGGCGGCGGTGGCCATAAATTCCGGCAGTTCCGGCAGCGCGCGCGCGGCGGTGAAGTTGAGAGGTGTGAGGATCAGGTCAAACACGGTGCCAGCCCATCCATTTGTGAGATATCGGCGTTCTTGCTCCCGCCGGTTGCGGTGCATTCTAGCGTTGATTATACAACGAATGCACGCGCGCATCGCCGGCAGAACGTACCACAGCGCAGCAAGGAGTGTGCCATTTATACTGATTGGGAAGCGCCGGCTTGCGATCAATTGACCCCAAAAATCGATGAAATCGCCGCTTGCGTGCTACAATAGCAGGCAAATTCTGGCCCTGGAGATTCATCGATGAACCTGAACGTGTTCCGGCTGCGTGGAGAATATCCCGGGCAGTACTGGCTGTTATTTTGGGGATACCTGATCAGCACGGTCGGGGCATCGATGATCTGGCCGTTTTTCACCATCTACGTCAGTGAGAACCTCGGCCTGCCGCTCACCGCCGTGGCATCGTTGATGACCATCAACGCCGTCACCGGGCTGGCGTTTTCCTTTTTCTCCGGCCCGCTGGTGGACCGCGCCGGGCGCAAGTGGATCATGGTGGCCAGCCTGGTGATCAGCGGGCTGGTGTATTTCTTCTACAGCCGCGCCGGCAGCCTGCTCGAGTTTGCCGTTCTGCAGGCAATCGCCGGGGCGTTCAACCCGCTCTACCGCGTGGCAGCCGACGCCATGATGGCCGATCTCATCCCCCCCGAGCGCCGCATCGATGCGTATTCGCTCATGCGGCTGGGCCACAACGTCGGCGTGGCCATCGGCCCGGCGGTGGGCGGGTTCATCGCCTCCACCTCGTACACTGTGGCGTTTTATTTCGCCATGACCGGCATGATCCTGTTCGGGCTGCTGGTGGCCGTGTTTGGCAAAGAGACGCTGCCGCAAAAAGCGGAAACCCCGGGCATGTTTGGCGGATATGATCGCGTGCTGCGCGACCGCACGTTTATGCTGTTCGCGGTCAATTTCACCCTGACACAAACGGCATCGGCCATCCTGTGGGTGCTGCTGGCGGTGTATGTCAAGCAGAATTTCGGCATCCCCGAGAACATGTACGGGCTGCTGCCCACCACCAACGCGGTGATGGTGCTGCTGCTCCAGTTGTGGATTACCCGGCAAACCAAGCACTATGCTCCGTTGAAGGTATTAGGCGTCGGCACATTCATCTACGCGGTCGCGCTCGGTTCGATTGCCATCGGGCAGGGTTTTTGGGCCTTCTGGGGCAGCATGGTGCTGTTCACTGTTGGCGAGATGATCCTGATGCCCACCTCCACCACCTATACCGCCAACCTGGCCCCCGCCGATATGCGCGGGCGCTATATGAGCATCTATACCCTCACCTGGGGCGCGGCATCCGGCATCGGCCCGGTGCTGGGCGGCTTTTTGAACGATAATCTCGGCGCGCGCTCCCCGTGGATCGGCGGCCTGGTCATCGGCCTGGTGAGCGCGGCAGGTTTTGTGCTGCTCGCGCGCCGTTCGGGCGGAGCGCCGCTGCGCCGCCTGCCGGTGGACGAGCCCACGCCCTGACCTGGAAAAATTGACCCAGGTTTGCAAGAAATTCGTTTTAATCGTTATTGACAAACGTATCCGATTTGATGTAACCTATACGTGCAGGCTCGTTATTCATCTAATGTGAAATGCTTTCGGGGGGTTTTACCATAGCTGCCATGGATTCTGTCCAGTCAACAACCGAAAAACTCCTCAAGTCAAGGTCCACTCGGTTTACCGGGCCTGTTTCGTGTTGTATCCATCCAGTTCATATGTTTTGAGGAGAAATAGAGATGGTCCGCAAATTGTACGCCCTGATTATTCTCGCGCTGTTGTTATCGGCCTGCACCGGGCCCAAGGCAGCTGTCGAGCCCACCCAGCCGCCCAGTCTTGCCGTCGCAACCGCGACCCAGGCGCAGGTGGTCATTCCACCCACAAGCGTACCGATGACAGGTGCCGAGGCCACGTCGACCACCATACCGCCCACCGAAGCGCCAACAGCGGTTCCGACCGAGGTGCCGACCGAAGCGCCGACCGACACGCCGGAGCCAGTTGGTCCGCAGCCGCTCGAGGAAGATTTTGACACCGATACGCCCGAAGGGTGGAAGTACGTGTATATCGCCGGTACCGAGCGCGGCAACCGCGTCTTCACCGAAGACAGCAAGCTGATGTTTGAAATGAACACCAAGGAAACCTACGCGTACGCTTACTACGAAAATCAGGAGTACGAAGACGTCATCGTTTCCACCAACGTGGAAAACTTCGGCGATAATAGCAATGGCATGGCGATTGCCTGCCGCATGAACGATAAGGGCTGGTACGAGCTGCGCATCGGCAGCGACGCCAAGATGAACGTCTACCGCTACGACCAGTTGAAGAAGGACAAGCGCCAGAATCCCTACGTGCAGTTGATCCCGCAGTTCATCCTGCGCGAAATCAACCCGGGGTTCAAGGTCAACAATATCACCCTGGCCTGCGTGGGCGATGAGATCCGCGTGTACATCAACGAAGTGGAAATGGTTTACGACAATAAACCCATCGTCGACAGCACCTACCGCTCTGGCTACGTCGGCGTGGGCGCCATGTCGTACACCACCAGCAATTACGGCGTGCGCGTCGGCTTTGACGCCATTGTCGCCGACGTTCCGTAAAGAAACCACCTGCGCGGCATTGAGCCGCGCACAATCCATCACCAACCTGATAGAGACGCACACCCTGCGTCTCTATCTTTTTATTCCCACACGCAAAGAACCTGTTCCTTGCGGTTTTGTCATATGACGAATCCCCCGCTTGTATCCCGGTCAGAGGAGTGCTATATTGTTTGTACATGAGCAGTCACCGTACCGACAATTGAGGCAAGGGGCTCAAAATCCTGAGCCGATTGGAAGTTTGCGTGGCGAGAAAGCCACTTAAGGGACCCTACGTGGTACCCTTGACCGTCAACCGGAAAGACCGCCTGAAACGGCGGCTCCTGCTTTGCGCAGGAAAGACCAAGAGACGAAACATTCCGATGGAAGTCCGGGGCTGCTCATGTTTTTTATAGGAGGTATATCGCTTGGAGCACCGTACCAAAGACCGCGGATGACGCAGTTCAGCGTCATCCGCGGTCCTGTTTCAGCGCAGGCTTGCCCGGCATGGGGATGGATGCTATAATTTCGGTGACGCCCGAGTAGCTCAAAAGGACAGAGCAAGGCACTCCTAACGCCTAGGTTGAGAGTTCGATTCCCTCCTCGGGCATAGATAACGGTAGAGACGCAAAATCTTGCGTCTCTACGATTTTTTATAGACAATCATGGTCCACGGAAAGAAACCTATCCCCCCACAATCTCGCGCAGCGCCTTGCCCAACTGGTGGATTTCCTCCACCGTGTTGTAATGCGTCGCGCCGATGCGCAGCAGGCCGCCTTTGTCTTCCAGACCCAGCCGGGTGGTGACTTCCAGCGCGTAGAAGTTGCCATCCCAGGTGTAGATGTTGTACTCATCCAGTCGTTTGGCAATCTCGGCGGGGGTGAAGCCCTCCACGGTAAGCGCGAAGGTCGGCACGCGCCGGTCCAGTTTGGTCGGGTCGGTGATGCCGTACACGCGCGCGCCCGGCACGCTGTTCAGTTCGGCCAGCAACTCGCGGTTCAATTCAACTTCATACGCGTGGATGGCAGTCATGGCCTGTTTCAGCGACAGCCGCCGCCCGCTGTACGCACCGGCCAGCAGCTCGCCGTATTCCTCACCAAAGGTCTGGCCGACCCATTCCAGGTATTCCAGCGCGCCCAGCGTGCCGGCCATGTGCTCGAAATTACCCGTTCCAGTCTCGAACTTGTGCGGGGTCTCGGCCGGGGCAGGGCGCACCTTGTAGGCCGGCAGGCTCTCCAGCAGGTCCAGGCGGCCGTACAGCGCGCCCAGGTGCGGGCCAAAGAACTTGTAGGCCGAGCACACCAGAAAATCGCAGCCGATCTTCTGCACGTCGATCGGGCCGTGTGGGGCGTACTGCACCGCGTCGATGTATACCAGCGCACCGGCTTCGTGCGCCATGCGCGTGATTTCTTCCACCGGGCTAATTGTGCCCAGCGCGTTGGAGGCATAGCCAAACGCCACCAGCCGCGGATGCTCTTCCAGCGCGCGGCGCAGGTCTTCCAGGTCGAGCGTGCCGTCTTCCGGTCGGAAATCGACAAAGCGCACGTTCAGTCCCAGGTCGCGCGCCAGCAACATCCACGGGGAGACGTTGGCATCATGATCCAGCCGGGTGAGTACAATCGTCTCGCCGGGTTGAAACAACTGTCCCAGGGTGCGGCTCATCATAAAGGTCAGCGTGGTCATATTGGCGCCAAAGATGATCTCGTTGGGCGAGGCGGCATTGAGAAAATCGGCCATGATCTCTCGCGCCTGCTCGATGCTTGCATCGGAGGCGCGGCTGGTGGCGAAATGCCCGCCGTGGTTGGCGTTCATGTCGTACAGGTAGGATTGGATGCGGTCCACGCACGCGCGCGCCACCTGGGTGCCGCCGGGGTTATCCAGGAAGATGGCCGGGCGTTTGAGCGCCGGGAACTGGGAACGGATTGCGTTCAGAAGAAGAGGCATGCGTCACCTATGGGGGAAGATTTGAATTTGGAATTGGCAAACAAGAGGGGCGAGTACGCCCGCCCCTGCATTATTGTATCAGGATTTGCTTTCTCGGCAAGCCGCCTGAGCCTGCTCTCCCGTGGGCTGCTGGCCCGATCTCAAATCAAAACTTCCCAACCCGGGTCGGATCACACCGCGGGCGTCTCTTGCGCGATGGTATCCACGGGCGGAAGCGCCCACAGGATGCCCAGGGTGATGATCCCGCCAACCGGCACCAGGAGGAACAGCAGCCACCAGGGGTTCTTGCCGCTGTCGCGCAACCGGCGCGCGCCGGCTGCCAGCAAGGGCAGCAGGACGGCGATCAAGAACATACCGGCGAGCACCTCGTGCGCCATTTCCAGCGCCGAGCCGACCAGAACAACAAACAGGGCGAACCACCAGAACTCAGAGCGCGACGCGCGGCCTTGAAAATCCGCGTACTTTGTGAGACAGATACGGATCGCTGCGGCGAACGACAAGCTGCGTTCCGCGCCGCTGGCGCCGGGTTCAAGCGTGTTTTCCATTGTTTCCTCCATGCCGAATTTCGATACGGCTTCTCGTAAAGATGCGGCCCACTTGCGCGTGTTGAGCCTGGTTCGATTTTCGGCGGTTTCTTCTTGCTTCGCAACTACGGATTCCTGTAGTTTTACGATCAATTCTGTCCGTGAACGCACCTGTAGCTTGGCATAAATATTTTTCAGGTGGAATTCCACCGTGCTGACGGTGATGTGCAGCGAGGACGCGATTTGCTTGTTGCTCCTGCCTTCCTGTACGAGGCTGGCCACTTCCTGTTCACGGCTGCTTAATGGAGGAAATTGTGCCATTGCATGCTTCCTTCGCAATCCACATGGATGGTTGAGCTGATTTCCGAGATCGGGTTAATCGCCTGTCCCAACTGGCGATTATATAGGAAAACGATAGGGGACGTCCGCTTTTAAACGCATAAGAATCGAGCTAAGGCGCTTATCCCTCTCCCTCAACAATCTTCAGGCAACAAAAAAGCCCGTTTCACACAACGGGCTTTTGCACGATTGCGGCATCGTATGGCCACTTAACCGCTATCAGTTATCAAAATTTTCCTCTTCGTCGTCCGAAATATCGATTTCGGTTTCGACATCGTCAGCCAGCAGCCGGATCCACAGGATCAGCATCTGGCCTTCGTCGGTGTCCACCGCGCGCGCGGCGACGATCGGAACGCGCTCTTCGATGCCGATTTCATTGCGGTAGTGCAGGTGCATGCTGGCGTGGTTGCGCCAGGCGCGGTGGC
>CALDSL010000206.1 GCA_937920255.1 uncultured Anaerolineaceae bacterium
GCGCGATTACCGTGACATTTCGCTGGCGCAGCAGGCGCGCGGCCTGGAGCTTTCCAAAAAGGCACGCCTGTTTGATCGCTTCAAAAACTCGCTGCTGATCGTCATCCCGCTCATTTTTTCCACGCTCGACCGCATCGAAGTGATCAGCAACGCGATGGATTTGCGCGGGTTTTCGAAAAGCCGCACGCGCACCTGGTACACGGCGCGAAAACTCAACCGGCAAGACGCGCTGGCGCTGGTGATCTCAGCCCTGATCTTTATCGGGGCGCTGGCGGTATCGATCTTTATCAATCGCAGCCGCTTTTACAACCCGTTTGTCTGAGAGTCTATCTGAGCATTGTTTTGTGTTTGTTGTTTGGGTGGCGAAGCCACCCAAACAACAAACACAAAACAATCATTTTTCGAGGAAGGCGCATGAAACCGATCCTGGTATTCCAAACCGACTTTACCTATAAAGAGAGCGCGGTGAGCGCGATGTACGGCGTGGTCAAGAGCGTGGACCGCGAACTGGAAATCATCGACGCCACGCATGAGATCCCGCAGTACGACATCTGGAGCGCATCGTACCGCCTGTTCCAGCCGATCACCTTCTGGCCCGAGGGCACCATCTTTGTGTCGGTGGTAGACCCGGGCGTGGGAACCGCGCGGCGCGGCTGCGTGGCGCACACCAGCAATGGCTACTACGTGGTCACGCCGGATAACGGCTCGCTGACCCATCTCAAGGCTTGGGTGGGCATCGACGCGGTGCGCGAGATTGACCAGAGCGTAAACCGGCTGCGCGGCAAGAACACCGAAGGCAGCAGTGTGTTCCACGGGCGCGATGTGTTTGCCTACACTGCCGCGCGGCTGGCCAGCGGCATCATCACCTATGAAGGCGTGGGCCCGGCCTACCCGGTGGAGGAGATCATCACCTTTCCCATCCACGAGCCGGTGGTCGAGCCCGGGCGGGTGCGCGGCATGTTCGAGATCGGCGATCCCAATTTTGGCAACCTGTGGACGAACATTCCGCTCGAGGTGTTGCAATCGGCCGGGTTCGCCTATGGCGATCAACCGCGGCTGGTGGTGCGCCGCGACGGCAGGGTGGTTTTCGATCAGCGCGTGCCGTTCCACCCCTCGTTTGGCTACGCTCCCAAAGGCGAGGTGATGATTTACAATAATGAGCTGATGCGCGTCTCCGTGGCGATCAATCAGGGCAGCCTGATGGAACGCTATAACCTGTCGTACGGCCCGGAGTGGGAGGTGGAAATCTCCCGAGATGCGGCGGATGAATAGCCTTGTATTCAAGTTTGTGTAGAGAGAAAAGCCATGACCCTCAACCCCGAAGACGTCATCAAAATTTTGCTGGCCGTGGCGGCCGGCGGTCTGATCGGCATCGAGCGCGAATACCGCGATAAAGCCGCCGGATTTCGCACGCTGATCTTCATCTGCGCCGGCGCTTGCCTGTTCACCATCCTTTCCGCCCGGCTGGCGACAGACAGCGACCCCAACCGCATCGCCGCCAACATTGTCACCGGCGTGGGTTTTCTGGGCGCAGGCGTCATCCTGCGCGACGGCGGCCGGGTGATCGGCCTGACCACCGCCGCCGCCATCTGGATCACCTCGGCGATCGGGATGGGCATTGGCGGCGGGGAGTACTTGCTTTCGGGCGTCGTGGTGCTGGCCGCCATGATCGTGTTGTGGCTGCTGCCCCGGTTGGAGCACCGCATTGACAACATGCGCGAGGAACGCAAGTATGAGGTGGTGTGCCGCGCGGACGCCGACCTGCTCGAAGCGCTGGAGCAGGCCTTCCGCGATGCCAACCTGCGGGTGCAGGCGCACAGTCAGTTCAAAGCCGGAGATCAGGTCACCTGCTCGTGGAGCGCCTCCGGCTCGCCGCACAACCATCAAAAGCTGGTGCGCAGGCTGTTCGAGAATTCGGAGATCAAAGAACTGCGCTGCTGATCTCAGCCGATATAGCCGCCCTTTTCGGCCTGTTGCAGAACCGCCTGGATGCTTTCCACCAGCGCGCGCGCCGATTCGACGCTCAGTTCCACCGCCACGCGCGCGCCCGGCCCCAGCGCTTCGTTGACAAAGTCAATGTTCAGGGCATGCTCAAACGCGGCGTCGAATGGGTGGTCATAGGAAACGTCGGCTTCTCCGAGCGGGAACCAGCCCCCCGCGCCTTTCCCGCTGCCCTCAATTTTGATTTGCTGCGCGATCAT
>CALDSL010000207.1 GCA_937920255.1 uncultured Anaerolineaceae bacterium
AGCGCGCCGCAGTCGATCTGGAATATCATGCAGACCGAAAGCAATCCGATCAGCGCGGTTGCCGATCTGTCCGGGCTGCCGGCCGGGACGCACGAAGTGCCGGTGCAGATCCAACTGCGCATGCGCCCGATGCAGGTGGTCAGCAATTCGCCCGTGGGGATCGTGGTCACGCTCGAACCGCTGCAAACCAAAACCTTCGCCATCGAGCTGGTGCAGCGCGGCGAACCGGCGGTAGGTTTCGTGGCCGAGACGCCGGTGCTCAATAGTGAAACCGCGACGATCAGCGGCGCGCAGAGCAACGTGGAGCGCGTGGCCAAAGTGCGCGCCGTATTTGACACCGGCGAGGTGCGTGAAAACGTCAGCCGCACGGTGACGTTGCAGGCAGTGGATGTGGGCGGGCAACCGGTGGAAAATGTGACCATCTCGCCCGAATCGGTTACGATCGAACAGAGCGTCACCAACCGGGGCGGTTACCGCAACGTTGTGGTCAAAGTCGCCACCACCGGGCTGATCGCCAGCGGCTACCGCCTGACCAATATTTCGGTATCGCCTCCGGCCGTCACCATCTTCTCCTCGAACCCGCAGATCGTCAATGACCTGCCGGGGTACGTGGAAACGGCGTCGCTTGACCTGACCGGCGCGCGGGATGATCTGGATGTTGACCTGCCACTGGAACTGCCGCCGGGCGTCTCGGTGGTGGGTGACCAGACCGTCGCGGTGCAGGTAGGCATCGCGGCCATTGAAAGCAGCCTGACGCTCTCGGCCATGCGGGTGGAAGTTGTCGGGCTGGAACCCGGGCAAGCCGCGCGCATCTCGCCTGAGACGGTGGATGTGATTCTTTCCGGCCCGCTGCCTCTGCTGGACAGCCTGAGCAAGGATGACGTTAGCGTGATCGTCGAAATGGACGGCGAAGAACTGGGGACCTACCAGCGCACACCGCGCGTGGAATTAAGAATACCGGAACTGCGAGTGGAATCGATCCTGCCCGGCACGGTGGAAGTAACCATCATCCGCGCCCCAACGCCCAGCCCCACTCCCAGGCCGAATTAATGTATGATAGAAAGCCGATCGCGGATTAAGGATCGCACAAATGGTGAAACGATGTGTCATTGCTTCGCTACGCTCGCAATGACAAGGATAAGAAGGAATTGGAATGAGTAAACCTGTCGTCGCACTGGTCGGAAGGCCAAATGTCGGAAAAAGCACGCTGTTTAACCGCCTGGTAGGCCAGCCTCTGGCGATTGTGGATGATGTCCCCGGAACCACCCGCGACCGTCTATTCTCGGAAGCGGAGTGGAGCGGAATTTCGTTTGATGTGGTCGATACGGGCGGGATTGACCCCACCCACGCCAGCAGCGCCAAAGACCCGCTGTCGATTGGCTCGGCTGAATATATTAACCAGATCCGCGAGCAGGCCGAGCTTGCCATCCGCGAAGCGGATGCGATCCTGTTTATCGTCGACGGTATTGCCGGGGTCACTCCAGCCGACAGCGAGGTAGCCAGCATCCTGCGCCGCCATCGCACCGTGCGCGACGGCCAACCCTGGCCGCCGATTTTCCTGGTGGTAAACAAGGTCGACAGCCAGGCAGTGCGCGACAACGTCTACCAGTTCTACGAGCTGGGCCTGGGCGACCCGTACCCTATTTCGGCGCTGCACGGCACTGAAACCGGCGATCTGCTGGACGCGCTGGTGGCGTCATTCCGCGATCAGGGCGCGCAGATCGAGGACGAATCGGTCAAGATTGCGCTGGTGGGCAAGCCCAACGTGGGCAAATCCAGCCTGCTCAACCGGCTGGCCGGCGAAGAACGCGCGATCGTCAGCCCGATCGCAGGGACGACGCGCGACGCGATTGACACGTATATTGAATTTGACGGCGTACCGATCACCCTGATCGACACGGCTGGCATCCGCCGGCGCGGCAAGATCGAGCCGGGCGTGGAAAAATATAGCGTGCTGCGCACCATGCGCGCCATTGAACGCTGCGACGTGGCCTTGCTGATGCTGGACGCCACGGAGGGTCTCAGCGCGCAGGACGCGCATATCGCCGGGTATATTGTGGAAGAATGGAAGAGCGTGGTGGTGCTGGTCAACAAATGGGACGCGGTGGAAAAAGACACCTTCACCATGGCTGGCTACACCGAGATCATCCGGCGCGACCTGAACTTCCTGCCTTATGTGCCGATCATCTTTATTTCGGCCAAAACCGGCCAGCGCGTGGAACAGGTGCTGCCGACGGCGCTGCGCGTGCAGGAAGAGCGGTTGGCGCGCCTGACGACTTCGCAGATTAACCGCATTCTGCAGGCTGCGCAGGACGCGCACCCTGCCCCGGCCCATGCCGGCCGCGCGCTCAAGATTTATTACGGCACGCAGGTGCGCAGCGACCCGCCGACGTTCCTGTTATATGTCAACGACCCGTCGCTGTCGCACTTCAGCTACGAGCGCTATTTGGAGAACACCATTCGCAAGGAGTACGAGTTCCTCGGCACGCCGATCCGGATTGTGATGCGGGCCAGAAGGTAACGACGAAGCGCGGCGGGCTTAACCCGCCGCTTTCTTCTGCTCCAGCGACCAGCGGATCA
>CALDSL010000208.1 GCA_937920255.1 uncultured Anaerolineaceae bacterium
TGCGCCACGGCCTGGTTGCGGCCGATGGTGGCCATGGTGCCCGGGTCTTTGTAGCGGAAGGGCTCGGCCGGCGCGCCGCGCGACAGGCGCAGGATGTTTTCCGCGGCGTGGTCGGCCTGCTGGATCGCCACCGGCGCCACCATTGGCAGCGGCTGGCCGTCCTCGCCCGGCAGGAAGGCTGCGTCGCCGATCACAAACACCTCGGGGTGCCCCTCCACCTGCAGCGTCGGCTGCACGCGCACGCGCCCGCCGCGCTCCTGTGGCAGGCCCAGCGCGCCGGCCAGACCGGCGGCGCGCGCACCCGCGGCCCACATCAGCGTGCGGGTGGCGATGGCCTGCCCGTCTTTCAGGCGCACCTGCTCGCCGTCATACTCCACCACCTGCGCCCCAAAGCGCACGTCCACGTGCTTGCGCTCGCGCAGAATTTTGGCCGTGGCCTGGCCCAGGTCTTCGGGCATCGCCAGCAGTAGCCGGTCGGCGGCCTCCAGCAACAGCACCTGCACGTCGTTGAGGTTCAGGCCCAAATACTCGCGCGCCAGCACCATGCGGATCAGCTCGCTCAACGCCCCGGCGAACTCGACGCCCGTGGGCCCGCCGCCGACCACCACAAAGGTCAGCATCGCCTTGCGCCGCTCATGGTCCTGCTCCTGCACCGCGGCCTCGAACATGCGCAGGATATGGCTCCGCAAGCGCGTTGCGTCGTCCAGGCCTTTCAGCTCAAAGCCGTTTTGCTTGACGCTCTCCAGGCCAAAAAAGTTGGTTTCGCCGCCAAACGCCAGCACCAGGTAATCGTAGGGGATATCGGCAGTGGACGTTAACAGCAAACGGTTCTCGTAATCCACGCCGGTGACCTCGGTCATGCGGAAGGTGGCGTTTTTGTAACCACGGAAAATGCTGCGCGCGGGGTAGGCGATCTCGTCCGGCGAGACGCCGGCCGTTGCCACCTGATACAGCAGGGGCTGGAAGAGATGATAATTGTTGCGGTCGACCAGCGTCACGCGCACTTTCTCGCGTTTGAGATGCCGCGCCACGTTCAACCCGCCAAAACCCGCCCCGACCACAACCACGTGCGGCCAGTGGTCGATGTCCTTTCCGGTGACTGGTGTTTGTACTGCCATTGCGCTTGCTCCCCGGCCGGGGGAATGACCGCCGGCCGCCATTTGTGATTTTCGTAACAATTCTAATTATAACAAAAACACTCCGAATTTCAAGCGCAATTGGACGAACATTGTACAAACATTGTCATGGAAATGTCAGGGTTTTGCGATTCTAGAAATTGGTTTTATCCCCCGTTTCCCCCCACTATGCGGATAGTTATCCACATTTATCCACAGTTTTCCACAGGGTTATCCACAGATTCCGGGTGGTGATGTGGATTATTGGTGGAAAAGTTGGTTTGCGATACCCGTACCCTTCGACAGGCTCAGGGTACTTCGAGCAGTACCCTGAGCCTGTCGAAGGGTACGGATATCGCATACCACCCCGACGTATTAGAGCTTTCCCGCTTCTATTCTCCAGGCGGGCCGTGGCATTCGGCGGAGCCGCTGTCGGTGTAGCTTTCGCCCTCCACCGGAATGAACTGCCAGTCATAGCTGTCAGGCCGCAGCGTGAAGCGCATGACGCCAAACGCCCCGCTGAAGTGGGCTTCGCTCTCGGGCAGCAGGCCGGGGAACGGCAGCGCGTTGACCCCGCCGGTGCCTACCACAAACTGGCGGATGCCGTGCTGCGGGTCGCGCTTGCCCTCGGGGTCCAGCGGCGCCAGGCGCTCGTAATCGTGCGCGTGGCCGCTGACCACAATCTCCGCGCCGTACTCGTACAAGGCGCGATAGGCGGGCGACATGCGCCCGTCGCTGCCCGCCAGACCCGAGCTCCAGCGCGGGTGGTGCCAGATGGCCAGCGTGCACTGCGCCTGGCTGGCAGCCAGGTCTTGCCGCAGCCACTGCACCTGCAGGCTGTTGGGTCCGCAGGCCACGTCGTTGCAATTGCTGTTGAGCACCACGATGTGCCAACCGCCGGTTTCGTAGCTGTACCAGCCCTCACCGGGTTTGCCCGCCGCCTCGCCAAAGTAATCATAATACGGCAGCGCGCCGGGGGTATAGTATTCGTGGTTGCCGGCAGCGGGGCGGATGCGATCTTTAAACTGCCCCCACGACGCGCCGAAGCATTCTTCGAACTGCTGGGCGGTGCCGCTTTCGTTGGAGTTATCCCCCGCGGTGAAGATCATGCCCGGGATGTTCGCCAGCAGCGCGGCGGTCTGGTCATCGCCTTCCTGACCGCAGATGGCGATATCCCCCGCTCCGGTCAGGTAGACCGGCGCTGGCGTGGGCGTGGCTGTAGGGGGCGGCACGGTGGTGTCCGTGGCCGATATGGTCGGCGCGGTCGTGGCGGCCGGCGGCGCGGCGGTCTGCGTTGCAGCAGATGTGGCTGCCGGCTGCCCGGGTGTGGGGGCGGCGGTCTCAAAACCGGCCTGCACGCCGGGGCCGCTGCAGGCCGCCAGCAGCAGGCAGATCAGAAGCAGAAAGTATCTTGTTTTCATACCGTTATTGTTCAGCAAGCCCGATTAAAGAATCGGGTCGATAATGTAGTCGATAAACACACCCACGTCGGTATCCGGCCATGCGGTGATCAGTTCCATCAGTTCCCGGATGCTCGGACCGCGCGGCTGCCCGACGTTGTCCTTGAGCATATCGGGGTTGCGGCTGAAGCGCGTGAAGTACGAATCGGCCCATAGCAGCTTCATCACCGGGCTGAAAAACCCGCTGCGCACGAAGTTCACGTCGCGCGGGTCTTGCGAGACGTGGTAGCGCACCAGCACCGGCCGGCCGATGCGCTGGCGCATGTAGGTGCGCATCTCCTGCTCGGAGCGCAGGTTGCCGTAGGCAAACCCCGACCAGGCGCCGTTGAGCGTGGCGTCGGTCAGACCCACGCCCACCTCGGGGTTATCCCCGCCGATGTAGACCAGCACCGCGCAGTGAGCGTAGCCCACCGCGTCGGGGCGGTTGATGGTGATCTTGTACTCGCCCAGGAGCAGCATCTTCGAGTTGGTGGTGGCGTGGGCGTACTCGTTGGTGACGTCGGTCAGCGAGGACATCAGGTCGTAGACCGGGTTTTCCTCGTCGAATTCCTCCCACAACTCTTCCAGGTCTTCCGCGCCGTGCTGCGCCAGGAAGGTATTGACCATCGGCTCCCAATCGCCGGGGTTGAGGCAGTTGCGCGACAGATTCTCCAGCGTGGCGGTGGTCATCGGCTGCGGGGTCAGGTCGAGCACGATCTCAGGCAGCGCGGTCGCGTCCGCCGGGACGAGCACTTCCGCGGTGGGGGCGGTCACCGGGGGCAGCGGCAAGGGCGTATTCGTGCCCGCCGGCGCGGCCGGGGGCGGCGCGGTAAAGGTCGGCGCGGTCGTGCTGATGCCGTCCGTGGTGCAGCCGGCGAGGATGAGCGTGAGAAGCAGGAGAATGGTCAGGCGTTTCAACGTGGGGTAATGATACTATCAAAATGAAGGGAAAACCACTCTACATACCATTATTGACGGCAAAATTCGTTTCTGCTACGCTTATCCCCATGATTGGCATTCTTTCTGACACGCACAACAACGAGGCGAACCTGCTGCGCGCGCTGGAGATCTTCCGCGAGGCGGGCGTGGAGACGCTCATCCACTGCGGCGACCTGACCCACCCGGATATGGCGCGCCTGCTGGACGGTTTCCGCGTGATCCTGACCTTTGGCAACGGCGACCTGGCCGAGGGCGAGATCCGCGGCAACCTCAAGTACTTGCGCGACGATAACTATACCGCACACAGCTTCACCGGCGAGATCGACGGGGTGATGGTGGCTGCGGCGCACGGCCACGAGCACAGCATCCTGATGTCGCTGGTGCAGTCGGGAAAATATGCGTTTGTGTTTCGCGGGCATTCGCACCGCGCCGAGGACACGCGCTATCCCAACGGCACGCGGCTGATCAACCCCGGCGCGCTGGGCGGTCTGAAACCCGAGCCGCGCTCTGTGGCGCTGCTGGATGTGGTGCATGGGGAATTGCGAAGGGTGGAGATTTAGCGGGCGCACGTGTTTGATTCTCTGTCGCGTGCCCTCACCCTACCCCTCTACGCTTTGCGTGCCCTGCGGGCGACCA
>CALDSL010000209.1 GCA_937920255.1 uncultured Anaerolineaceae bacterium
TGCGATCACCAGCGCCAGGAAGGTGACAATCAGATCACCCACGATCAGAATCGCGCGGCGCTCTTCCGGTTTTAACCGCCACCGGACTGGTTTTTGGGCTGTACGATAAGCACTCATACGCTATGCAAGCTGTCCTGTTTTTGGCCGGGGTGCGATCAGGCTCCACAAGAAACCCACGCCCCAGGCCACATGCATGGTTGCAATCGCTGCCGGTACCCCCAGCAGCAGTCGAATGTCCTTCTCCTTGCGCAGCACCGTGGAGGCTGTTCCGGCCAGCAGCGCCGCCAGATACACCATCACCTCCGCCAGCAGCAGCCAGCGCGCCACATTCCACCACGGCGCCAGCAGGAGCAGGACCATCAGGCTGAACACAAACAGCGGTGGCAGCGCCTGCCGCCAGCGCAGGGTGTCGGGGTAGCGGCGCAGCATCTGCAGCTTCCAGTAACCGTAGCGGAAGTACTGCCGCGCCAACGCCCCCAGGTCCGGCCGGGCAAAATACACCGAGCGGATCGCCGGGTCCAGCCACACCCGCCCGCCAGACTTGCGCAGCCGCGTGTTGAACTCATAATCTTCGTTTGTTAATAAGCTCTCGTCAAAACCGCCCAGCTTCTCAAAGGTCACGCGCCGGAACGCTCCAAACGGCACCGTGTCGACCAGGCCGGCGCGGGTGGTGTAGCGATACAGCGCATCGCCGACGCCCAGCGGGTGCGACGCCGCCACGGCGATCGACTTTGCCAGCCAACCGTCTTTGCTGGGTCGAATCTCCCACACGCCCCCCACGTTGTCGCCTGAACCGGCGCGCAGCGCGCTGACGCAGCGCTCCACGTACTCTCTGGACGGCATCGAGTGCGCGTCCAGCCGGATGATGTATTCGCCGGTGGCGGCCGCCAGGGCGCAATTCAGCCCTGCAGGGATGATCCGCCGCGGATTATCCACCACCCGCACTTCCAGTTCCGGGTGTTCGCGTTGAAAAGCAGCAATTTCACGCCGCGTGCCGTCGGTAGACATGCCGTCCGCGAGGATCACTTCCATCCTTTCACGTGGAAAGGTCTGGTTGTTCACCGCATCCAGCAGAAGACGTACGTTATTCTCCTCATTGTAACATGGGACGACGACCGAAACGAGAGCCATTCAAATTACTCCGCAAAACGCAAGACAGGAGGCAGTTTTACCATAAAAAAAAGCCCCTGTCTACGCGCCCTTGTTGCTTGCCAGAGTGTGGGTGAGGTGCCGTGGGAGAAGAAACGCCGCCACGGGCTTACTTGCAGTCGCAGTCCTCATCCAGCAGCGCCACGCATTCAATCTCAACCGCCGCGGCTTTGGGCAGAGCGGCCACCTGCACCGCCGAGCGCGCGGGCTGGTTTTCGGTGAAAAATTCGCCGTAGATGGCGTTCATGCGCGCAAAATCGGCCATATCGCGCAGGAAAACAGTGGTTTTTACCACGCGCGCGAGGGTGGTGCCGGATGCTTCGAGCACACTCTTCAGGTTGGTCAGCGCCTGGCGGGTTTCGGCTTCCACGCCGCCCTCAATAACGTTGCCTGTTTCCGGAATCAGACCGATCTGGCCGGAGGTAAACACAAAATGTCCGGCTTTGATTGCGACAGAGTAGGGGCCAATTGCCTTTGGGGCTTTGTCAGTCTTCACCACAGTTCGTTCATTGCAGCAGCTCATGTTCAACCTCGTTTGTGTGTAAGGGATTATGGGTCTATTCTACGCCAAGTTGGCGTATCGGCATAGTGAAAACCTGCATGCAACTGGGAGAAAG
>CALDSL010000210.1 GCA_937920255.1 uncultured Anaerolineaceae bacterium
AGCTTCTTTAAATAGGTGATGTCGTGCAGGGTAATCGCCATGCCCACGTTGGGGATCTGCGCTGAGCGCGCCGCCAGCACGCGGCCATCGGGCAGGGCCAGTTCGATCAGGTTGGGGGCAGCTTTCCGCGCCGGGTGCAGCAGTTCGGCCAGCTCTGGTTGCGGGAAGATGCGCGCGAACGGCAGCCCTTCCAGCGGCTCGTCACCCAGATCAAAAAACTGCCGCGCCATGCCGTTGACCAGCACCAGGTTGAGCGCCGGCCCGACCACGATCACGCCGTCTTGAATATGGGTCAGAATGGTTTGCAGCTTGTTGCGCTCATCATTGACATTGGTGAACAGCGTCGCGTTTTCCAGGGCGATCACCGCGTAATCCGCCATGGCCGAGAGCAGGTGAACGTGCTGCTCCTGAAACGTCAGGCGCTTGGTGCGGTTGTCCACGCCCAACACGCCAAACACGCGCCCGTTGCGCTGCATGGGCACATACAGCAGGCTGTGCACCAGGTAGGCTGTTTTAATCTTCTGCGGGGTGTTTTCATCGATGCGCACCGCCTGCCCGCTGCGCAGCACCGATCCGGCCAGGGTATCCTGGATCGGCAATCGGAAGGTGCGCACAAATTCCTCATTGAAGTTGCGCGCTGCGCGCACGTACAACTCGCCGCTGGATTCATCCAGCAGCAGCAGGCTGCCCTCTTCCGCGCCGGTGAGCTGTACCGCCGCTTCCACCACGCTGGTTAAAACGCTGTCGATATCCAGCGAGCTGGTTACCGAGCGTCCCAGCCGCGCCAGCGCTTCGAGTTCGGTAACCTGGCGGTTGAGGGTGGTGGTGTGGCGGCGCGTTTCCAGCAGGGTATAATCGCGCCGCAACTGGCAGATCTGCATGCCGTGCTGCACCGATTTGAGGATGTCCTCGGGGGTGAGCGGGGTGCACAAAAAATCGCTGATGCCCGCGCGCAGCGCGCTGCCCAGCGTTTTTGGCGAGGTTTCATCAAACACCATTACCACCGGCAGGCCCGGGTTGCGCCGCAGCACATATGAGGCCAGGTCCAGCCCGGAACCGTCGCTCAGGGTCTGCCCCAGCACCAACATGGCCGGCGCCACCGGCTCCAGATCTGCCCTGGCGCTGGAAAAGCTGGCATGTACGGCCACCGAATAGCCTACCGATTGCAGAACCCGCTCCAGCAGGGCATTCGCCTGCGAGTCGGCAGTCACCACCACGATTTGGTTGTTGTTTTGTTGGGTCATACTCTCAACCTGGCTGCAGCATTAAGATATGCGCGGAGCGCCCGCGTTTATTTCTTCAAGGGGACCACAAAATGGAAGCTTGTTCCTTGCCCCGGTTTGCTTTCCACCCACACTTTCCCATGCAGCCCGGTGATCAGTTCCGGGATCAACGGCAGGCCAATTCCCAGCCCGCCGAACGGCTGCGCGCGCCGGCCGGCCTGGGCGCTTTTTTCAAACATGCGCGCCGCCTGGCGCGGGTCAAGCCCCGGGCCACAATCGATGATGCAGCAGTGCGCCTCGCCGGCACGGGTTTTCTCAAGCCGGAGAATGATCTGGCCGCCGGGTTTTGAGGTCTTGATCGCGTTGCTGATCAAACCGTCCAGCACGTGCGCGATGATTTCGGCGCTGTTGGTTTCCACCTGCATGTTATCGCCGGGGATCTGGGCGCAGAATTCCAGGCTGCGCCGGCGGGCGAAGTTCTCCATGCGGTCCATCGATTCATTGGCCAGATCCTGGAAACAGCCCGAGGAGCGCAGCGGCACAGCCGGCGAGCATATGGAAGAAGTGATCAGCGAAAGCTGCTCCACCTGGTCGCGCAGCGCGACCAGCATCTTGTGCTGCTCGCTGCTCCACCAGGCCGGGTCTTTCAGCATCCGCTCAAGCAGTTTGAGCGCGTCATCCACCGGCGTCACCAACTCGCGCCGCACCACCTGCAGCGTTTCCGCGCCGATCTTTTCGGCGGTTTGCGCGCCTTCCATCAGCGACTGCATCGAACGCGCGCGGTCTTCCAGGGCGCGGAACAGGCGCGCGTTCACCAGCGAGATCGAGGCATAATCCGCCACCGCTTCCAGCAGGTGCTGCTCGCTGGTGGTAAACGGCTGCGGCTGTTTGCGCATCATCACCAGCAGGCCGATGGTCTGTTTTTGCACCTTGATGGGCGCGATCAGCGCCGACTGCCCAAGGCTGGATACGCGGAAACGGCGTAATGGCTCGCCGTAAATCGAAAGCGCCTCACCCGACATTGACACGAGCGAACTGATGCCGTCGTCCAGCGGCTGCGTGCCCTGGCTCAGCACCGAACGCGGCAGGCTGCGCTGCGCCACCAGGGCGTACTTCTTGCTGTTTTCCTCCGCCACCAGAAACCAGCCCAGGTCGGCCTGGGTAATGCTGATCGCGCCGTCCAAAATTTTATCGAACAGCGCCGCCTGGTCCATCACCGTAGTGACGGCCTTGCCCAGCGAGAAGATGGTGGTCAGCTCGCGCACGCGCATTTGCAGCTCGGCGTTGGCCTGCTGTACCTGGCGCGTCAGGCGCTCGCGCTCGCGGCGTTCCTGCGCCTGTTTGAGCAGCCGTTCCACCGAAGCGATAATCTCCGGCTCGCGCACCGGCCACAGCAGGTAGTCGGCCGCGCCCAGTCGGAAGGTCTGGATAATGGCTGCTTCCTGGCCTTTGCGCCCCAGCACGATGACCGGAATGGTGATCTTGTGCGCTTTGAGCGCCACCAGCAGGTCTTTTCCGCTCAGACCCGGCAGATCAATATCGGCGATGATGGCCTCGGGCGCGTCTTCCTGCGCGCGGGTGATGGCTTCGGCCGCGGTTTCGGCCGTGCTGATATCATACCCGGCGGCTCGCAGCGTTTGCCGGCCGATCACATCACTGATGACCGGGTCGTTTGCTACGATGAGGATGCGGTCGCGCTGAGTAGCCATGTCACACCAAATAATAGCATGAATGGCCTTCATTTTTCCCTACCTTGCGAGTCTGTTAAGGATGAACGTCGATTGGAATCCTCTTGACTCGCATGGCTGCCTTGACCTAAAATGAATGTATGGAATACAAGGATTATTACAAGATCCTGGGTGTCGATCGAAATGCACCTGAACAAGAGATTAAACGTTCCTACCGGAAACTGGCGATGAAGTACCACCCGGACAGAAATCAGGGTGATAAACAGGCGGAAGAGAAGTTCAAAGAGATAAACGAAGCCTACGAAGTGCTGAGCGATAAGGAAAAGCGCGCCCGCTATGATCAGTTGGGTGAGTCGTATACCCAGTGGCAGCAACGCGGCGGCAGCGGCAGCAACTTCAATTGGGATGATTGGATCAGCCAGGCCGCCCGGCAGGGTGGTGGACGCGCCCAGCAAGTCAACGTGGAAGATCTGGAAGACCTGTTCGGATCCGGCGGTTTTTCGGATTTCTTCAGCTCGATTTTTGGCGGAATGGGCCAGACGCGCTCCAGCACCCGGCGCGAGCCAAGGCGACCGCAAGCCTATGAGCAGCCCGTCACCATTTCCTTCGATGAAGCCTTTCGCGGTACCGAGCGCGTTCTGCAGCTCGAAGATCGCAGGTTGGAGGTGAAAATCCCGGCGGGGGCAAAGACCGGAACCAAAGTGCGTGTGGCCAGCGCTGGCCCGGCAGGACCTAACGGCCAGCACAGCGATATTTATCTGGTCATTCAAGTGACGCCCGATCCGCGCTTTGAGCGCAAGGGGAATGATCTATACAGTGAAACCGTTGTGGATCTTTACACGGCCGTGCTGGGTGGGAAAGTGAACGTGAACACGCCCGGGGGTAATGTGGTTTTGACCATACCGGCGGGCACGCAGCCAGGGCAAATGATCCGGTTGGGCGGGCGGGGGATGCCCCTGCTGCGCGAGGCCGATAAATCTGGCGATTTGTACGTGCGAGTGAAAGTGCAGCTTCCGCGCAAGCTAAACGATGAACAACGGGCTTTGTTTGAAAAGCTCGCGCAGTTAAAATAAAACCACGCACCTGCGCTGCTCCGCGGCAAAGGTTTTGACGAACTTCATCCTGGGATCAGCGGTCTGGCGGGCAATTTTTCGCACACAGACTGCCGCCGCAGCCACCCACATCAGCGATACGGTTTCAGGCAATTATCAAGGCTTGAGGGTTTGCGAATGAAAAGACGATTTCCACTATTTGTGATTGGTGTTTTGATCCTGTCGGTGCTGGCATGCCAGTTGAGTCCAAGTTTCGAATTTGACCTGCCGGAAGATTTTCCGGATATCCAGCCACCAGAGATTGTGCCGACCTTCCCCAACGCCCCGGTGCCGGAATTGCCAGACGATCCGGATTTACAGATTACCGTAAACCCGGGCGATTTTATCATCCCGACCATGATGCCGACCCCCGAGCTGCCCCAGGCGGACGGCGGGTTGATCAGCCAGCAAGACCGGCTGGTTGCCCTGTTCGAGCGCGTCAACCCGGGCGTGGTGCTCATCCAGGTGTTGAGCAATCAAGCCAGCGGTCTGGGCTCGGGTTTTGTGGTGGATAAGCAGGGGAATATCGTCACCAACTATCACGTGGTTGAAGGCGCGACCACGGTCGAGGTCGATTTCCCCTCGGGATTTAAGACGCTGGGCGAGGTCATCGCCACCGATCTCGATTCCGATATCGCCGTGGTGCGCGTAGACGCGCCGGAAGAGCAGCTCGTTCCGCTTACCCTGGGCGATTCGAATGAACTTAAGGTCGGCATGACTGTGGTCGCCATCGGCAACCCCTACGGCCTGAGCAGCACCATGACCACCGGTGTCGTTTCCGCCAAAGGCCGCACGCTCGAATCGATGCGCGCGTCGCAGGATGGCGGCACGTTCTCGGCCGGGGCGATCATTCAGACCGACGCGCCGATCAACCCGGGCAACTCCGGCGGGCCGTTGCTCAACCTGGACGGCGAAGTGATCGGCGTCAATCGCGCCATCCGCACCGCCGGCACTACCGACACCGGCGAGCCTGTCAACACCGGCATCGGGTTTGCCATTTCGATCAATATTGTCAAACGCGTGCTGCCCACCTTGATCCAGGGGCAGACCTACGATTATCCATACCTGGGGCTTTCCAGTATTGAAGATTTGAGCCTTGTGGCGCGTGAAGCGCTGGGCCTCAACCGCATGAACGGCGCGTACGTTACCGACATCGTGCCCGGTGGCCCGGCAGACGATGCCGGCATCCGCGCCGGCACCCGGCAGACCGAAATAACCGGGCTGCAGGGCGGCGGCGACCTGATCATCGGCGTGGACGGACAGACCGTCAACGTTTTTGGCGATCTGCTGGCCTACATGCTGGAAAACAAAAGCCCCGGCGACCAAATGGTGATAACGATTGTGCGTGACAATCAGGAACAGGAGGTGACCGTTACGTTAGGAAGACGTCCGTAATCGCGACAGATCGTAGTTTCGTTCTTTAACATTCTCAAGGAGGCTGCTATGTTGAATGAAACCGACCAGCGGGAACTGTTAAATTTTTCCGCTACCGAACCCGTGGTAAGCGTATACCTCAATACGGACCCGACGGCAGGCAATGCCGATGCGTACCGGCTGCGGTTGCGCAGTCTGTTGAAGGATGTAAACCTGCCCAAAGATGTGGAGGTGATTGAGCGTTACTTTAACCACGAGTACAACTGGTCTGGGAAAGGGGTGGCAGTCTTTTCATGCGCACCAAAAGAATACTTCCGTGTGTTCTCGCTCGGCGTGCCTGTGCGCGATATGCTGTACATCGGAGAGCGCCCAAGCGTGAAACCGCTGGCTGACCTGCTGGACACCTACGGCGGCTACGGCGTGGTTCTGATCGATAAGCAGGGCGCGCGGGTCTTCTCATTCCATCTGGGCCAGTTGCGCGAGCAGGAAGGCGTGATGGGAGAGGCGATCAAGCACACCAAGCTTGGCGGCGCTTCCAGCCGTCCGGGCGCGCGTGGCGGCGTGGCTGGTCAGACCCATTACGAAGATGCCGTGGTTGACCGCAATATGAAGGAAGCGGTGGATTTTGCCGTGCACTTCTTCGAGGAAAACCACGTGCGGCGGGTGCTGATCGGCGGAACCGATGAAAACATCGCCCTGTTCCGCTCACGGCTGCCCAAATCCTGGCAGAGCCTGGTGATGGGTACGTTTGCCATGCCGATGACCGCCAGCCACGCGGAGGTGCTCGCCAAAGCCATGCAACTCGGCGTCCAGGCGCAGCAGGAGCATGAGGAACGTCTGGTAGAGCGGCTGATCACCGCAGCGGCCAAGAAGGAAGGCGGCGTGGTGGGTCTGGAGCCTACCCTGGCGGGAATCCAGGACGGCCGCGTGCAGACGCTGCTGCTGTTGGAAGGTTTCCGCGCTCCGGCGTACCGCTGTAAAAATTGCGGCCGCCTGACCGCGGAGCGCGCCGTGAACTGCGTGGCTTGCGACGGCGAAATGGAAGGTCTTTACGATGGTGTTGAAATGGCTGTGAACGCGGTGATGCGCGGCGGAGGCGACGTGCAGGTGATCCGCAACAGCCAGGCGCTGGAGGACGCCGGAAAGATCGGCGCGCTGCTGCGCTATTAGTGTATGAGAATAAAAAGGGCGATCCCCGCGGGGGTCGCCCTTTTTGGTTTATTAATCTGCCAATCCCAACGCCTTTTCGGCCTGATCCAGGTTACGGGAGAGGATATCCATATCGCTGATGGCCGTGGTGGGGTCGCGGTTTAGCTCGTTAAGGATGATATCCAACCGTCCTGAGACCGAGTTGGCCAGGCCTTCGTCGGCGGCTTTGAGCGTAGGAAGCAGTTGCGCCAGGTCGTTTTTCGCCTGCACCAGCGCAGTGCGGGCGGCCGGGCCGTCGCGGTTGGCCAGCGCCAGCCGTGCCACGGCGATATCGGTGCGCACCTTCTGCAGCGCGGCCAGGCTCTGCGCCTGTTCCACTTCTGCGCGCGCCTGTTCCACCTGGGTTTGCATGTTTTTCACCTGGCCTTCGCTTTCAGCCACGCGCGTCTCGGCGCTGCTCAGGTCGCGCTGCGCCTGTTCCAGCCTGGATTGCAACTGGGCTACCTGCTGCTGCGCCGGCCGCGCCAGCAAAAAGTAGGTGATAAGAAACCCCGCGCCAAGCAGCAGCACAATCACGGCCAGCGCGCGTACCAGGCGGCGCATAAAGCGCCGGAAGCGGCCTTCTTCTTTGGGGGCTTCCACTTCGCTTTCGGACGGTTCCTGCGGCGCGGTGTCATCGGTTGTGCTGGTTAGCAGATTTGATTCTGCCTGTGTTGCACTGGCTTCAGCCAGTTCTTCTGGCGTAGGTTCGGGGGGTGGGTATACGGCGGCCATCGGGGTTCCTTATCGGTTGCTCTTAATCCTTGGTTTTGCTGCCGTCCGGTAATGCCGGAGGAGTGCGGTAGGGCAGGGGCACATAATCGACCGACGGGCGGCGCGACTGCGCCTGCGGGTACAGGTTCATCAGCTTGTAGATGTCCACCGGCATGTCGGTGGTGACGGTCAGGCCTAGTTCTTTGGCGTGCTGCACGCTGATCGGGTAATCGTGCGTCCAGTTGCCGGTGGCCAGCGTATCGGCGATGCGCTCGGCCTGGTCCTGCTTGTAATGGCAGCAGGCGATCTCCACGATGGTGTCTTTCACCTGGTTGAGCGCCTTGCGTGACATATCCGCCAGGATCATGGTCTCATCGTCGATCTTGTTGGGGTCTTTCTGTTCCAGCACTTTTAAGATGGAGGCCGCCGGGTACTGCCCGATTTGCGGGTCCACCGGGCCGAGCACCGCGTTTTCGTCCATCACGATCTCATCTGCCGCCAGCGCCAGCAGCGTGCCGCCCGACATGGCGTAATGCGGCACGAACACCGTCACCTTGCCGGGATGCTTGGAAAGCGCCGCCGCGATCTGCGCCGAGGCCAGCACCAACCCGCCCGGGGTGTGCAGGATCAGATCAATGGGAACCTGCGGGTTTGTCAGCTTGATGGCGCGCAGGATCTCTTCTGAATCCTGAATATCAATGAAGCGCGCCACCGGGAACCCGAGAATCGACATGCTTTCCTGGCGGTGGATGAGGGCGATCACGCGCGTGCCGCGTTTTTG
>CALDSL010000211.1 GCA_937920255.1 uncultured Anaerolineaceae bacterium
TGATCTGGGGTTTGATTAGACATTGTTTACCTCCATATCAAACAATTATACACGCGCAGCACGGTTTCCTGCACGTGGAAGGATGTTGCAGTGTACAGGCCTTTTCCCAACCCACACAGCCCTCACCCCTACCCCTCTCCGAGAGGGAGAGGGAGTGTCGACTCTCCCTCCCCCTCTGGGGGAGGGTTGGGGTGAGGGCCTGCTTTATCCTTTAATACTCACCCCTACCGCTCAAACATCCTCTTCCTTCGCGCCCGGATCACCGGCGCGACCAGGCGGCGCAGCCAGTACTTCCCTACAATCACCGACAGCTTGCCGCCGCCGTCGCGGTAATGCACGCGCAGCATCTCCGGCCAGCAGCGGTCGTCGGCGGCGACGGTCTTGGCCCCGCCATGCAGGCGAAAGTTGGCCCATACTCTGCCGGGCAGGTACACCAGCGGACCCTGCCCCGCCAGCCGCACCCACAGGTCGTAATCCATGGCGAAGTAGAAACTGGGGTCCAGCGGGCCGACCTTGCGCCACAACTCGGCCGGGAAGAAGGCCGACTGCTGCGGCACGTGCACGTAGCCCTGCCGCAATCGGGGCAGATCGGTCTGCGCGGCGGGAAAACGCCCAATCACGCGCCCGTTCTCGTCGATAAAATTCGCCTCGCCGTAGATCAGCGCCGCGCCCGGGTGCGATTGCAGCGCTTCGGCCGCCTGGCGCAGCGCGCCGGCCTGGTAGGTGTCGTCCGAATTCAGCCAGGCCAGCACGTCGCCCGTGGCGCGGGCAAAGCCCTTGTTGATCGCGTCGGTCTGGCCTCGGTCTTTCTCGGAGACCCACCACGCCAGCCGGTCCGCGTAGCGCCGGATGATCTCGACGCTGCCGTCGGTCGAACCGCCGTCGACGATGATGTATTCCAGGTCGGGGTAGTCCTGCTCCAGCACGGACTGGATGGTGGCCTCCAGGTAGCGCGCCTGGTTGAAGGACGGGGTGATCACGGATATGCGCATCTTACTTCTTCGTCCGCAAGTCGTAGATCAGGTAATCGTCTTCCTGCACTAGCAGCGGGTAATTGCGCTCCAGCAGGCTTTGCAGCTTGGGCTGGCGCTCCCAGTCGCTGAACAGCGTCACCACAAAATAATCCCTGCCGGCGGTCTGCTCCTCGAATAACTGCTCCATGTCGAAGCTGCGCCCGCCCAGCTCGCGGAAGTTGAAATCGCCGCTGGTCATCCAGTTGGTGGGCTGGATCCAGCCCCAGTACGCCAGCCGGTAGCCGTAGTCGTGCAGCAGCCCCACCACCGACGCGCCGTTGCCCAATTCATCGCCCAATTTTTGCCAGAAGACGGTTTCGGCGCGGTAATCGTCGCGTTTGAGCGTCACACGCACGTCCCAGGCCTTGATGGTAACGAAGAACAGCAGCAGCCCAATCGCAGCGGCGGTCACCATCCAGCGCGGGCCGCGCAGCCGCGGCAGCAGCGCCGAAATCCCGGCCGCCAGACCCAGCGCCACCACCGGGATGGCCGGTTCCTGGTAATAGTTGTGCGTGGAAATGGCGTAGGTAAACACCAGCCCGTAGACGAAATACCCGGCCAGAATGCTGAGGAGCATGGCGCGCGGAGCGCGCTCGCGCACGGCGAACAGCCCCAGCACCGCCGCCAGAAAGCCCTCAAAGCCAAACACGCCGGTGATCATGCCGTTCCAGCGCAGGAAGAACGCCGG
>CALDSL010000212.1 GCA_937920255.1 uncultured Anaerolineaceae bacterium
GGAACGCCAATCTTTGCGTTTGTGGTTTAGATGATTATAGCCTGTAATGGGAGACACAACAAAAAGCCCCGCCAAGGCGGGGCTTACAGCAATAGAGCAAGGTTATTACGCTCCTTTGGCCAGTGTCTCCAGCGCTTCTTTGGCGGCCTCAGCCGTTTTTAAGTTTTGTATCCCGGTGAGTTTTGCCAACGGCTCAAGCACGGCAATGGCACGTGGGTCTCCAATGTTTCCAAGTGCATGGGCCGCGGCCACCCGGCACAGATAGTCAGGGTCGTGAAGCACGGCAATCAAAGCATCGACCGCCTGCGGGTCTTTCAACCTGTCAAGTGCAAAACCGCGCCGGGTTTTGTATAATGGGGGTACACCAACCCACAAAGGGGGAGATATGCCGATACTCTACCACTACACCACCATCGAGGGATTGAAAGGCATTGTTGAAAGCAAGAGTATCTGGGCTACCAGTTACCGCTACCTCAACGACACCGAGGAAATCCGCCACGGCCTGAAGATTATCAAAGAGTATGTCGACAGCGAGTTACGAAGAGCCTATACAAAAAATGCAAAGGCATCGCTCAGGTTTGCCTCCGGCATTCTCTATGACTACATCGACAGCAGATTGGATTTTCATTTCTTTGTAAGCTCTTTTTCCTCCGCGCCCGATCTGTTAAGCCAGTGGCGGGGATACTGCCCAAAATCCGATGGGGTTTGCATCGGTTTTTCTTTCGACGAACAAACTCTTGCCACCCTAAACAAAAATCACGTGTCACTGGCTAACTGTGAGTATATTGATAATCCAGCAGACTTGCCCCCAAACCTGACGAATTCCATCAAACATTCCATCGAGGTTTTTTTGCAACAGATCAGAGATAAAACTAAACAAATGAACGATTTGGTCCAGAATTTTGAGGAGACACTGATTCGGACAGCGATCTCGATCAAACATCCAAGTTTTGCAGAAGAGAAAGAAGCACGGTTGATCTGCGGCCCAACTGAGATGGAGGACGATAGCGTGTTCTTTCGCGCTGTCCATCAAACATTAATCCCTTACAAGAAAATAGAATTAACATCCGGTGGCGGAGAACCTGTACCGATAGCGGGTGTGATTGTCGGCCCATCTCCAAAGATGAAACTCTCAATTGGTTCAATTCAAGCATTCCTTAACAAAAATGGGGCCAAGGTAAAAATGGAGTGTTTAGAAGATTCTCCCTTTGACACCCACCTTGATATATCGCCACAGACAAAATTGCCACCAAGAGTCATCGGCTCGAAGATCCCCTTTGAGAACTGGTAGCCCCCCATCAAAAGTTCACGATTGCCCGCTGAAGGGCAAGCTCCTATCCTGTAGAGGTACGCAAGTACCTCTATTTTTTTGTACCCGAAAGGAGCAACCATGCCCGAAAGCATTCTGGTGATCCTGGCGGTGGTGCTGTTTCTGGCGTTTCTCATCGAGACGCTGGTGGAGTTTGCCCTGGGCACACTCTTCCAGAAGCTGCCCGCGCTGGCGCCCTACAACTGGCTGGTGATGTACGCGGCCATCGCCGTGGCGCTGTGCGCCGCCTTCCTCTACCGCCTGGACCTGATCCACCTGCTGGCGCAGTTCGTGGGGGCCGGCAGCATCCCGCAGACCACCTTTGGCATCATCGTTACCGGGGTGGCCATTGGCAAGGGGTCCAACTACCTGCACGACCTGTTCACGCGTTTCTTCGTCAAGGACGGCACAGCGGAGTGACCCCCGCACCCGCACCCCCCACCCGGCGCCGCGGCAGTGAGGCGGCGTTCGTGGAGATGTACTTCCTCTGCAACATGAACGCCGCCGAAGCCTACGCGCGCCTGCACTCGGAGGCCGCCCCCGCTGCCAGCCGCAGCCGCGGCGCAGCCATGCTGGCCCGCCCGGCCGTGCAGGCACTGGTCAACGAGCGCCTGGAGCGCCTGGCCATGCCCAAAAGCGAGGTGCTGGCGCGTCTTTCGGTGATGGCGCGCGCCTCCAGCCTGCCCTTCATCCGCACAGACAGCGAAGGCGCGGTGTTCTTCGATTTTGGCAACCCCGCCGCGCAGGAATATTTTTACCTCATCAAAAAGATCAAGACCAAACGCACGCGCCGCCTGGAAGGCCGCGGTGAAGCCGCCCAGCCCTGGGAAGACGAATGGGTGGAGGTGGAGCTGCACGATGCCCAGGCCGCGCTGGAAAAGCTGGGCCGCTACTACCGCCTGGAAAAAGGCCCCGCCGAGGGCACCGCCCTTGGCGCGCTGCCCAGCCTGCCCGCCGAGCTGATTTCCCCTTCGTTCTTCCCGGTCTACCGCGACCTGCGCGCCGCCGCCCACAGCGAGTATCTGCTCAAGGGCGGGCGCGGCTCCACCAAATCCAGCTTCACCTCGCTGGCGCTCATTTACCTGCTGGTGAACCACCCGCGCCTGCACGCGCTGGCGCTGCGCCAGGTGGCCAACACCCTGCGCGATTCGGTGTACACGCAGCTGGTGTGGGCCATTCACGCGCTGGGGCTGGCCGAGCAGTTCAAGTGCAGCGCCACGCCGCTGGAGCTGGAGTATCTGCCCACGCATCAAAAGATCTACTTCCGCGGCGCCGATAAGCCGGAAAAGATCAAGTCCATCAAGCCGGCGTTCGGGCACATTGGCCTGCTGTGGTTCGAGGAGCTGGATCAGTTCCGCGGGCCTGAAGCGGTGCGCAGCGTGGAGCAATCGGTGCTGCGCGGCGGCGACGAGGCGTGGGTCTTTAAGACTTACAACCCCCCGCGCAGCAGCAGCGCCTGGGCCAACCAGTATGCGCTGCTGCCCAAAGAACGCCAGCTGCAGCACCACTCCACCTATCTGGAGGCGCCCGCCGATTGGCTGGGCCGCGCCTTCCTGGACGAGGCCGAGTTCCTGCGCACGGCCAACCAGCGCGCCTACGAGCACGAGTACCTGGGCCGGGTGACGGGCAGCGGCGGGCTGGTCTTTGAAAATGTGGAACTGCGCGAGATTTCCGCCGAGGAGATCGCCGGCTTTGAACGCCCGCTGCGCGGCATTGACTGGGGGTACTTCCCGGACCCGTTCTCTTTTGGGCTGATGCACTACGATGCGGCGCGCCTGGTGCTGTACATCTACGGCGAACTGCGCGCCACGCGCCTGGGCAACCGCCGCCTCTACGAGGAGCTGGCCGGCGCCGGGCTGATCGACGCGCGCGGGCTGATCGTGGCCGACAGCGCCGAACCCAAATCCATTGCCGATTTCCGCGAGTACGGCGCCAACATCATCGGCGCCGAAAAGGGCGCGGAGAGCGTGGCCTACTCGATGAAGTGGCTGCAATCGCTGGCGCAGATCGTCATTGACCCGCGCCGTGCCCCGGCCCACGCGCTGGAGTTCAGCACTTACGAGCTGGAGCGCGAGCGCGAGGGGGCTTTCATCAGCGCCTACCCCGACCGCGACAATCACGCCATTGACGATGTGCGCTATGCCACCAACCTGATCTGGCGGCGGAGAGGAAAATAGGATGTTTTGGCAATCTTTAATTGCATTGGTTGAAAGGAGTTACAGGGATGTTCTCACGCGATGTGCTCAAAAGCAGGCTGGGGGTGGAGGCGGCGGTGTCATCGGAGATGGCAGGCGCGCTGGAAACCTGGGGCCTGCTGTATAAGAACCAGGCGGGGTGGCTCAACAAGTTCGTGCGCTCCATGAACCTGCCCGCAGCGGTGGCCGGCGAGCTGGCCAACCTGGCCACGCTGGAGCTAAAGGTGCAGGTGGCCGGCGCCACGCCGCGCGCCGCTTTTTTGCAGGCGCAGATGGCACAGGTGCTGCCCCGGCTGCGCCAGATGATCGAGTACGGCAACGCCAAGGGCGGGCTGCTGCTCAAGCCCTGGCCCGGCCCCGCCGGCCTGAACGTGGATTTTGTGCAGGCGGATCAATTTCTGCCGCTGGCCTTTGATGCCGCCGGGAACATTACCGCCTGCATCTTTTTTGAACGCCAGCAGCAGGGGCGCGAGCACCTCACGCGGCTGGAGTGGCACCAGTTCGATGCCGCCGCCGCGCAGGTGACGGTGCGCAATCTGGCTTTCCGCTCCGGCAGCCAGGCAGAGCTGGGCACGCCGGTGAGCCTGGCCGCCTGCCCCGCCTGGGCGCAGATGGAACCGCTGGCGGTCATCGCCGGGGTGCGCGCGCCGCTCTACGGCTATTACCGCTTCCCGCTGGCCAACAACGTTGACCCGGCCTCGCCGCTGGGCGTGAGCTGTTACAGCCGCGCGGTGGAACTCTTCCGCCAGGCCGATGAGCTGTGGAGCAATTTGCTGTGGGAGTTCGAGAGCGGCAAGCGCGCCATCTTTGCCGATGTGCTGGCCTTTGACCGCGACGACGAGGGCCGCCCCATCCTGCCGGACCGGCGCCTGTACCGCGCCCTGGCCAACAGCGGCGCCGCCATCGGCGAGGACGGCTTCTTCCACGAGTTCACCCCGGCCTTCCGCGAGGCCTCCATCCTCAGCGGGCTGGATGCGGTGCTCAAGAAGATCGAATACAACTGCGGGCTGGCCTACGGCACCCTCAGCGACCCGCAAACGCAGAGCAAGACCGCCACCGAGATCAAGATCAGCCGGCAGCGCACCTATGCCA
>CALDSL010000213.1 GCA_937920255.1 uncultured Anaerolineaceae bacterium
TTCCCGGAAGAGCAGGTATTTCCGTTCGGCGTGCTGGTGCAGATGGGCACGCTGGTGGCTGTGATCATCTATTTTTGGAACGACCTGTGGCGCATCGCGCGCTGTTGGGTGGAAGGGTTGGTACAGCGCCAACCGTTCGCCAGCTTTGAATCGCGCCTGGGCTGGTACCTGATTCTGGCCACCATCCCGGCCGGCCTGTTGGGGCTGCTGATCAAAAACCAGGTGGAAGCTGCATTCAACAGTCCGGTTTTTACTGCCGTTTCGCTGTTCATCACCGCCGGCTTGCTGATCCTGGCGGAACGGGTGGGGCAACGCTCGCGCGAGCTGGGCTCGATGGAGTGGAAGGACGCGCTGATGATGGGCGTGTTCCAGGCCGCATCGATCTTCCCCGGGGTATCGCGTTCCGGTTCGACCATGACCGGGGGCATGCTGCGTAACCTGGACCGCCCGGCGGCGGCGCGCTTTTCGTTTCTCATGTCCATCCCGGTCATGGTGGCCGCCGGCCTGCTCAGCGTTCTCGATTTGGGCGATGTGCCCAACCTGGGGCAGTTCGCGCCGGTGATCATCGCCGGCGTGATCACAGCCGCGGTGGTGGGGTATCTGTCTATCCGCTGGCTGTTGTCGTATCTCACGCGCCATTCGCTGTCTTCATTTTCGATTTACTGTGTCGTCCTGGGGGCTGTGGTCATCGGATCAGCCTATGTATGGTAATGGAAGAAGCATTGTCTTTCTTCTGCTGATCCTGGGGCTTGCACTCGGCGGCTGCCAGCCTGCCGCTGAGCCGGAACCGCTGCCAACCGCGAATACCGTCTCAGTGCAAATCACGCCGGCGCTGCGATGGATGGCGCCGCTGCTCAACGACTGCGCCCGCCGCGCCGGCCAGGGCATCGTCCTGGACGAACGCCCGACCCGCGATATCAACCCCGGCCAGGCAGCGCTGGCGCTGCGCTGGGGCGCGCCACCCAGCCTGCCCGCTTTCGCGGCCGAAATCGGCAGTGACCGGCTGGCGCTCGCGGCGCACCCGTCCAACCCGCTCAACAGACTGACGCGTGAAGCGTTGACCGAAATCTACGCCGCGGCCGGCGCAGGCTGGGACAGCCTGGATGGCGCGCAGGAGAGCGGTCTGAGCGGCGAGATCCACAATTGGGGTTATGCGAGCGGAGAGGATATACAGCAGTTGATCGACAGCCTGACGCTGGCCCAGCCCGCGCGTACCGAAGCGGTGTATCTCGCGCCTGACCCGCTCGCGCTGCGCCAGTCGGTGGCCGCCGACCCGGCGGCGCTGGGGTTTGTGCCGGCGCAACTGCTGGACGCCAGCCTGAAGGAGCTGCAGATCGATAGTCTGGACGATACGGCGCTGACCCAACCGATTCTGGCGCTGGCGGCCAGCGAACCGCAGGGCGCGCTGCGCCAGTTCCTCGGCTGCGTGCAGGAAGGAGTACCGTAAGATGCCTGTCAAGCTGATTGTACGCAAACAAGAATATGAAGCGCCCGCCGGACTGACGCTCGAGCAGGCGATTGAACACATCGGGCTGCAGCCCGAATCCTACCTGGCGCTGCGCGATGGAGAAATGATCGTCGCCACCGAAGTGCTGCGCGAGGGCGACACAGTCAAGCTGATTGCGGTCATTTCAGGCGGGAGCCGGGCCGGATGAAATGCAGCCGCTGCTCCCAGAAAGCGGTGATGCACATGCGCCAGCACCGCCTGGCGCTGTGCCGGCCGCACTACCTGGAATGGTTCGTCGACCAGACCGCGCGCACGATTGAAAAGTTCCACATGTTCACGCGCGGGCAGAAAATCCTCGTGGCCGTTTCGGGCGGCAAGGACTCGCTGGCGCTGTGGGACGTGCTGTGGCGGCTGGGCTACCAGGCCGACGGTCTGTACATTCACCTGGGCATCCAGGGCGAGGACGATTATTCGGCCCAGTCTGAGGCATGCAGCCGCGCCTTCGCGCAGGAGCGCAACCTGAACCTGCGGGTGGTCAACCTGCAGGAGACCTACGGCGGCACTACCCCCAGCCTGGCGGCGCGTACCCGGCACGGCAAACAGCGCCCGTGCAGCGTGTGCGGTCTGGCCAAGCGCCATGTGATGAACGCCAGCGCCAGTCCTTTCGGCTACGATGTATTGGTCACCGGACACAATCTGGACGATGAAGCCAGCGTCCTGTTCGGCAACAGCCTGAGCTGGTCGGTCGACTTGCTGCGCCGGCAAGCCCCGGTGCTGGAGGAAGCGCCCGGGCTTTCGCGCAAGGTAAAACCGCTGTGCCGCTTCTACGAGCGCGAAACAGCGGCGTACGCCCTGCTGCAAGGCATCGAATACATCTATGACGAGTGCCCGTTCGCCGAGGGCAACCACACCCTGTATTACAAAGAAGTGCTCAACCGCCTGGAGTCCGAACGCCCCGGCGCCAAGTACCATTACTACATGGCCTTTCTGAACGCGCGCAAGAACGGCCTGTTCGCCCCACAGCCGGAAGAAACCGGCGGCGAAATGCACCGCTGCCCGGTCTGCGGCCAGCCCACCACCTCCCCTGACCGCTGCGCCTTCTGCCGGCTGGTAGGGCGGCAGTAGTATGATGGCACGCACCCCGGAACGGGGTACATGCCATCATACTACTATACAATTGCATCTTGACATCGGAACAAATGTACTATAAACTTAGCTAGATACCAAATGCAGTCTTACGGTATATAATTGTTATGTTAACCGACCCTAAGGAGCGTAAGCACAATGGCAAGAAAATCTAGCCAGCCTTCTCAGCCTTTACCTTCCATCTCGAATAATGGACCGCAGGACGAAGCCCGCAAGGCCGTTCTGGAAAAGGCTCTGAGCGATATCGTCAAGCGGTATGGCGAAGGCTCCATCATGCGCATGGGCGAAGCCCATCACATGGAAGTGGAAGCCATCCCTACCGGTTCGCTTTCCCTCGACATCGCCCTCGGCATCGGCGGGATCCCGCGCGGCCGAATCACCGAAATCTACGGCCCGGAATCGTCTGGCAAGACCACCATTTGCCAGCATATCGTGGCTGAAGCCCAGCGCCTGGGCGGCATGGCCGCGTATATTGACATGGAACACGCCCTCGACCCGGTGTACGCCGCCCGCTGCGGCGTGAACATCGATAATCTGCTCATCTCGCAGCCTGACACCGGCGAACAGGCGCTCGAAATCGTCGAGACGCTGGTGCGCTCCGGCGCGGTGGATATCGTGGTGGTTGACTCGGTCGCCGCGCTGGTTCCGCGCGCGGAAATTGAAGGCGACATGGGCGATGCTTCGATGGGTATGCAGGCGCGCCTGATGAGCCAGGCGCTGCGCAAGCTCTCCGGCGCGATCAACCAGACCAAGACCGCGGTGGTATTCACCAACCAGCTGCGCCAGAAGATCGGCATCATGTTTGGCAACCCGGAAACCACTCCCGGCGGCCTGGCGCTCAAGTTCTACGCCTCGGTGCGTCTCGACGTGCGCCGCATTCAGTCGATCAAGGTCGGCGCGGAGATCATCGGCAGCCGCGTGCGCGTGCGCGTCAACAAGAACAAAGTGGCCGCCCCCTTCCGCACCGCCGAGTTCGACATTATGTACAACGAGGGCATCTCCAAGGTCGGCGACATTATCGATCTGGCCACTCAACTGGAAATCGTCACGAAGCGTGGCGCGTTCTTCTCCTACGGTGAAGTTCGCCTGGGCCAGGGCCGCGAGAACGCCAAAGAGTTCCTGCGCCAGAACCCCGAGCTGACCCGCGAAATCGAAACTGCCGTGCGCTCGCGCGCGGTTGGCACCGAAATGCCGCTGGCGCTCAACAACACCGCCGAAGACGAGAGCTTTGGCGACGACGATTAGCCCAGTCCCAATCCATCAAACACACCCCAGCCCCGCGGACCATCCGCGGGGCTTTTTTCATTAACCCAGGGGCAATGATCGAAACAGGCGATTCACCGCGAAGGTGCG
>CALDSL010000214.1 GCA_937920255.1 uncultured Anaerolineaceae bacterium
ACGTGCGTGCCGGTGTGCACGCCCATCGCCATGTGCGATCCGTTGTGATTGGAGCCTTCTTCAATCTTGGCGATGCGTTCCAGCATCACCGGCTCGTCACCCGGCCAGACGACCATTTCGGGCGTCACGGTGAGGGTTATGTCATAAATCTTCATCCGCTTCTCCTTTGTTTGATAACTAGACTTGCTGGCTGTGTCGTACCCTTTCGACAGGCTCAGGGTACTTGGCTTGCTGTGCCGTACCCTTCGACAGGCTCAGGGTACCACCTTTCGACGGGGCTCAGGGTACTTGTGCTGGCAGCCATTTGCTTTCCACAAACATTTCCCGCAGCAGCGCCTGGCGCTCTTCCAACGTCATCGGCCGCGGACGGGCATAATCCTCCAGCATGGCGGTCAGCAGTTCGGTGGAGATGTGCCGGCCGTCGTAGATCACATGCCGGTCCAAGAATTCCTGCCGCGTTCCCACCACGGGAATGTCCATCTGGTCAAAGAACAGGTTGCCCACCCCATAATGGATGAAATGGCTGCCGTAAAAGTCGAACGCCTGCGGCTTGTGCGCCTGGCTGCCGCTGACGATCACCGCCCCGGCCTCAGCCAGTCCCTGAAAATCCTCCACTTGCCAGGGTCGGGGATCGGGGGTGTAATACTCGAAATACTGCATCGTGGCGATTGGCAGGTAGCCTTCACGGCGCAGCCTGCGAATTTCCTCCTGCATCCATTCAAAATCACACTGCGCCACGCCGCCGAACAGCTCCGTGGCCCACACCATCTCCGGGCCGGACGGATTGCAGCCGATAAACGCGATTTTGTTGCCATTATGTTCGATCAGCAACGGCTTGCGCGCCTCCTCAGCGTTCGCTCCCGCAGCGTAATAAGGCATTCCAAGCTCTTCATACAGGTTGAGGGTATAGTCAAACGCCGGGTGGCCCCAATCGATCTGGTGGTTGCCGGTCAGCTCGATCACGTTGGCGCCCACGTACTCCAGCAGCTCGATGTACTCCGGCTGGCTGCAGAAAATCAGCGAGGTCTGGTACGGGTTGGGCTCAGGGCAGTCCGGCGAAAAGGCGATCTCGTTGCTGATATGGCGCAGATCGGCGCTCTGGAACCACGGCAGGATATCTTTGCCCGGGAAGGTCATGCCCTGCGCTTCCATCTTCGCCGCGGTAGCGCGCACCAGCGCCGTGACGCCGGTCATCAGCACCACGGTCATCTTCTCCGGGTCGCGGTTCGTGGCCGGCAGCAGCACTCCTTCCGCGCCTGTCTGGTTGCCGGCGGCGGTCAGGTCAAACCACACGCCCAGGGGATACTTCTGCGGGTCAAACTCTTTGTCCAGTGGCGACATGCCGTCTACGCGCAGCACCTTCCAGCGCGGTTCCAGTTCTTCAAACGGCAGGATGAACAGCGCCCCCGGCTGCTCCCAGGCGGTTTGCAGCATTTCATCCGTTTCCAGCACTTCTACCGCATCCGGCGCGGGCGGGCCCCACACGGCTTCAAACGCGGCCAGGGTATCTTCGGCCATCCGTAGCGGGGTCTGGTATCCGGCCGGCGCCCGGCCACGCCACAGGTCGAGCAAATCCAGCAGCGGTACCGCGTCGGTCAGGGTCGGGAAGGAGGCCGCCAGGGCGTACATCCAGCGCGTGGCGCCGTCGGCGCGTTGCGCGGCCAGCACCAGGCTGGCTTCTTCCGGGCTGTCTGCCAGTTCCACGCCCTCTGGCAATTGAACCTGCCGGCGCAGCGCTGCGGGAACCGAAGCATCATACCAGATGCGCTCCGGTTCAGGCTCTGCCGGTATCTCTGTCGGTGTGGGTAAGGGCTGTTCGGTTGGGATTTGCGGGATTACCGTCGCAGCGGGTGGGTCTTCAGGCGCCGGCTGGTTTGAACAGCCGGCCAGGAGGATGGCAGAAATGGCAATCAGAGAAACCAGAATGTGAGTTGTTTGCTTCATACCTTTCATTCCTCAACGGATCCAGCCGCTGGCCCGGAACACGTCTTCCAACAATTTCTGGCGCTCGCGCACCGTCATCGGGCGGGGTTGGGCGCGGTCTTCCAGTTGCGCGGTCAGCAATTCAGTGCTGATGTGACGACCATTATAGATCACATGCCGGTCGAGCATGACGCGGCTGG
>CALDSL010000215.1 GCA_937920255.1 uncultured Anaerolineaceae bacterium
CTGGTGCTGTTCCTGGTGGACGCCTCCTGGTCGATGGCCGTCTCGGAGCGCATGAGCGCCACCAAGGGCGCCATTCTCTCGCTGCTCACTGATGCCTACCAGCGCCGCGACCGCGTGGGGCTGATTGTGTTCCAGAAAGACCGCGCCACGCTGGTGCTGCCCCCTACCAATTCAGTGCAGCTTGCCCAACGCGTGCTGGCTGATATCCCCGTGGGCGGTAAAACCCCACTTTCTGCCGGGTTGGAAATGGCCTACGAGGTGCTCCACCGCGAGAAGGTCCTGCACCCAGACGTGATGCCGCTGCTGATCGTGCTCACCGACGGCGCCGGGAATGTCTCGCTGGGCAAACTGCCGCCGCAGGAGGAAGCCAACCGCTTCGCCGAACTGATCGCCTCCGAGAAGGTGCACAGCGTGGTCATCAACATGGAGCACGCCGCCTTCGACCAGGGCCTGGCGCAGGCGCTGGCCGATCACCTCGAAGCGCCGTGCTACACCATCACCGATCTGCGCGCCGAAAGCCTGTATTTCACCGTGCGCGACGAGATGGCGCGCTCGAAGACCCCACCCCTGGAAGATAGGCGGTAGGAGATTCCCATGCCCCCGATGAGACGCTACACCGAATATGACCGCTTCGCCTGGATCTACAACCAGCACTGGGGCGCGTTCAGCCAACTGGTGGTCCCGCTGCTGGAGCAGATGATCCTCCATGACGACCCGCCGGCGCGCGCGTGCTGGACGTGGCCTGTGGCACCGGGCATGTCTCCAGACAGTTGGTGGAGAGCGGCTACCAGGTGACCGGCATCGACGGCTCGGAAGAGATGTTGCATTACGCGCGCAAGAACGCCCCGCAGGCCGAGTTCATCGCCGCCGACGCGCGCGATTTCTCGCTGCCGCCGGTCTATCACGCCGCCATTTCCACCTTCGACAGTCTCAATCACATTCTGGTGCCGGATGAGTTGGAGCGGGCGTTTGCCAACATCTACGCTGCGCTGCTGCCCGGCGGGCGCCTGGCCTTTGACCTCAACCTGGAGGAAGGCTTTGTCACCGGCTGGAACGGCCACTGGGGCGATTCCTTCGACGACCACGCTTACGTGTGGAAGAATAGCTACGACCCTGAAGAGCGCCTGGCGCGCTTTGACGCCACCCTCTTCCGGCTGGAGGACGGCTGCTGGCAGCGCTCAGACGTGACCCTGTGGGAGCGCAGCTACGAGCCGCGGCAGGTCTTCGCGGCGCTGGAGCGCGTTGGTTTTGCAGAAGCGCGCGCCTGGCAGGTCAATGAAGATATCCAGCTCGTGCCGCTGCGCGACGACGCCCGCCGCGGTTACTTTGCCTGCCGCAAGCCTTAACCGCGCCCGCTGTGCAGGCTGTTCAACTGCCGGACGGCCGGCTGGGGGATGACAATCTTTGCGCCGGCCTGCGCCTGCAGGGCGTGGTGGCGCACGAACGCCTCCACCACGCGCGGGTCAAAGTGCTTGCCCGATTGGCTGGTGATATATTCCCAGGCGGCGTCATCCGTCCAGGCCGGGCGGTAGGGGCGGTTGGACCGCAGCGCGTCCCACACATCCGCCACGGCAAACACCCGCGCCGCCAGCGGAATTTCTTCACCCTTCAACCCGCGCGGGTAGCCGCTGCCATCCCAGCGTTCGTGGTGGCAGTAGGGGATGTCAATCGCGTTGCGCAGGTAATCGATCTTCTTGAGTAGTTCGTAAGCGTAGGTGGGGTGGCGGTGCATCACCTCCAGCTCTTCGTCATTGAGCTGGCCGGGATTGTTCAGGATCGCGTCGGGGATGCCGATCTTGCCCAGGTCGTGCAGCAGCGCCCCGCGCCACAGGTCGCCGATCTCGTTTTCCGGCATGCCCATTTGCCGCGCCAGATCCACGGTGAGCTGCGTGACGCGTTGGCTGTGACCTTCGGTGTCCTGGTCGCGCAGTTCCAGCGCGTTGGTCAGTCCCTGGAGCAGGTCATCATACGCGGCGGTCAGGTTGCGCTGCGCCACCATGCGCTGCGCGATTTCCAGTTCCAGCGACAGGTTGGCCTTGCGGTTGGCCTCCAGCGCCGATTCCAGCTCGCCGATCACCTGTTGTAGCTGCGCGGTCTGGTCTTGCAGCGACTCCACCAGGCCGGTGTTTTGCTCCAGCAGCCGCTCGCGCTGTTCTTCGGCGCGGCGCTGGCTGCGCAGCGTGCGGTACAGCATCGCCACCGGGATCATGATCAGCACCAGCGCCCAGGGATGGCTGTTCACCAGCAGCGCTGAAAGAATGCCCATGCTGGCCTGTACCGGGTCCTGCTTCAGGCACAGGTTGCCGATTTTACGCCACGTTTCTAGCAGCGAGTTTCCGGTTTCCATCGAAACCACCGCCCCGGTGAGGAGGGTGTTGGTCAGCATAATCACCGCCACCGACAGCACCAGCCCCACCCACGACAGCGCATCATCCGCGTTCCAGGGGATATCGGGCACAAACGCGCGCAGCGCCAGGCTGCCCAGGCTGGTGTAGACCACCGCCTGGCTGGTGTTGAAGACCAACTGTTCGCTGCGCTTGCGCCGCAGCACGCAGCTTATCGCTTTGCCAACCGCCGCGCTGGCCACCGCCGCGGCGCTCGGGAAGAGCAGGATCGCCGCCACCACCGGGATGGTGGAAAGCTGCAGGTTCACTTTCTCGCTAAAGTGCAGGCTGTAGTAATTGGTGGCGATAAACAGGACGGTAAATGCGAGTAGTAATGTCCATTCTCGCACGGTTTGCGGAAGGGTGGTTTGCCACAGTAAGGCTACAGCCAGCACGATGGCTGCCGCCGCGACCACAGCAATGAACTTGCGGGTAGACGGTTTATATTTCACAGCGGCTTGATTGCAGGGTTCGATGGATTTGTCGGAATCACCGGTGCATTCTGCTCCAGTATAAATGTTTTCTTGCATGTAGAAACACGCAAACCAGCTATAGAACACGCACAATTTTGTAAGGATGCGCCGCCGGCTGGCGAAAGACGATATTGCCAGTTGATTTTGAACGTCCTTTGCCATACGATTAACGTGACAACGATCACAATTGTTTCAGGAGAAAAACATGGATCCTCAACCACCCTCTGTTCCGCCCCCGCCGTACTCCAATTACGCTCCGCCGCCGGAGAAGAAAAACAGAACATGGCTTTATATTCTTCTGGGCGCCATCGGCCTGTGCGTCATCTGTGTTATCGTAGGAATTGTCGGGTATTCGCTCCTCACCCCGCAGATCACCGAGGTTTTCCAATCGGTCGAATCGACGCTCGAAGTTCAGGTTCCGCAAAACCAGACCACCGGCCAGCAGGACTTTGTGGGCGGCAACCCCTTAATCGTTGGGGTGACCATGGCGCGCAACGTCAGCGGCGAGATGCTTGACCCGGTCGATCCAACCATGGTCTTCGGCGCGTCGGATACCTTCCACGCCGTCACCGCCATTGAGGACGCGCCCGAAGGCACGCGCTTCCGCGCGGACTGGTACGCCGTGGATGTGGGCGGCGCGGCTGCGGCCAACACGTTCATCGACGGCAACGAACTGGTGGCCGGCCAGACCCGCAACCTCGATTTCTCGCTCTCGCCCAGCACCAACTGGCCCTCCGGCACCTACCGCGTGGAAATCTACGTCAACGACACCCTCGACCGTGTGATCCACTTCAACGTACAGTAATCATTTGTTAAATACATGCCACCCGGACGATTACCGTCCGGGTGGCATGTATTTAAGTCATAACGCCGCGGCAGCCTCAACTGCCAGCCAGAACAGCGCCTGGCGCACGTCGGTACGGTCCATCCAGTCGCGCTTGTCCCATCCCTCGGGGATCACCAGGTCGCCGCCGTACACCAACTGCCCAAACGTCACCCCGCGGAACTGCGCCACGGCGAAAAACGCCGCGGCTTCCATCTCCACCACTTCGCAGCCCTCGGTCATGCGCAGCGCGCGCTTGTCCTCGGTTTCACGGTAGATCGCGTCGGTGGTCCAGGCCTTGCCCAGACGGTACGGCACACCGTTGCGCTCCAGGGCAGCTTCCAGCGCGGCGCTGGCTTCCGGGCTGGCCTGTACCTCCCGCGAGGGCGGCAGATAATGGTACGATGTGCCTTCGTCGCGAACGGCGCTGGTCACCACCAGCGCGTGGCCGGCCACGAAGGCTTTGTCCAGCACGCCGCAGCCCCCGCAGGCAATGAACTTGCGCCCGCCCAGGCCGATGGCCTCTTCCAAAAATGCGGCGGACAGCGGCGCGCCCACGCCGGGGTGGAAGACGAATATGCGCTGCCCCTCCCACTCCAGCCCATAGATCGGGTTGCGCCCGATTTCCGAGTACAGGCAGCCGATCTCGGTCAGCTTGCCGCTGGCGGTCAGGTCGCGCAGCACGTCGGCGAAGAAGCACAGCACGCCGCGCTCGGGCAGCGCCTCGCCCTCGCGCGCCGGGCGCGGGTTCAAAATGGCATTCGGGTTGGGATCAAATTCCAGGATGGGATAGGGTGCCTGCATCGTTCATCTTCTCCATCTTCTTCTTGAATTCGCGCATCGCGTCGCTGGCGATCCAGCGCGCGGTGGGATTGTCGATGGCGCGGATGCGCTCGGCTTCTTCCCACGCTGCCTGCATCAGCGCCGGGCTGCGCTTGCCGATGTTGCGCAGCGCCCAGTTGACCGCCTTTTTGACAAAATTGCGCCCGTCAGTCGAATACTGGCGGATAATCGGGAAAAATTGTAAAAAATCATCGTCGGCGGCGCGCTTATCGTGCCAGGCCAGACCGGCCATCAGCGCGAAGGCGCTGCGGCGCACAAATTCTTTCTCGCGCGCCGGCCATTCCAGCGCCTTCGTCCACGCATGCGGCGACTGGTCGAACAGGCTGGTGCAGGCCTGGTCACACACATCCCACGAGTCGAAATCCGCGGCCCAGGCGTCCATCTGATCCGGCGTCACCGCCGCCGGGTCGTCG
>CALDSL010000216.1 GCA_937920255.1 uncultured Anaerolineaceae bacterium
CGCTCGTCCAGCACGGCCAGCTTGCGGCTGATTTGCTCGCGCTGGGTGTGCAACCCGGCTGACTGCGCGTGCCACTCGTTCAACCGCGCGCGGTTATCCATCAACTTGGCGCGCAGATCCGACAGTTGGGCATCGATGCCGGATAAATTGCCGCGCGCGCTCTCCAGCCGGCTTTCCTGGGCGTGCAGCACTTCCAGCGTATGCGCGATCTCTTTCTGGTTCAGACGCCAGTGATAGCCGTACCAGTCGCGCAGCAACATGCGCAGGTCGGCTTTGATGCGCTCGTACTCCTGCACGCGGCGGGCCTGGCGCTCCAGGCTGTGCAGGCGCGGTTCCAGCTCGCTGAGAATATCCTGTACGCGCTCCAGATTGCGCCGGGTGGCTTCCAACCGGTTGAGCGATTCGTCGCGCCGGCTGCGGTACAGGCCAATGCCGGCGGCTTCCTCAAAGAAGCGGCGTCGTTCTTCGGGCTTTAAGGAAAGCGCCGCGTCCACCAACCCCTGCCCGATAATGGTATAGGTGCGCTCCGCCAGGCCGGATTGCGCCAGCAGTTCCGAAATTTCCTTCAGGCGCACGCGCTGGCCGTTGAGCAGGTATTCGTTCTGCCCGTCGCGATAAGCACGGCGGGTGATGGCCACCTCGGTGAAATCGATGGGCAGCCAGCCGTCCTGGTTGTCAAACGTGATCGAAGCCGAGGCCATGCCGGCCCGCGCGCGCTGCTCCGACCCGGCGAAGATCATGTCTTCCGTCTTGCGGCCTCGCAGCAGCGAAAACGACTGCTCGCCCAGCACCCAGCGCATTGCGTCCGCGATGTTGGACTTGCCCGAGCCGTTTGGCCCGACGATGGCGGTGATATCGCCCGGGAATTCAAACGCGGTTCGGCTGGCAAACGTTTTATACCCGTGCAGTTCAAGTGATTTCAGACGAGGCGTCATTGCGCTCCCAATGTGTAGAAATTAAAGCGAACCCACCCGAGGGAGAGCCGTTTACCCCAGACCAAGCTGGTTCAAAGCATCCTGTGCGGCGGCTTTGGCGGCCACCTGTTTGCTATGGCCTTTTCCGGTGCCAAACACCTCGCCGTTGATCTCCACATCCACGGTAAACTCTTTGGAATGATCCGGCCCGGTGGCGCTCCGGGTATTGTAGCGCGGCGCCGGATACCCCTGCGACTGCGCCCATTCCTGGAACAGGCTCTTGGGGTCCTCGTTGCGGCGGTTGGCGAGAATATCATCAGACGCATTTTCGAGCAGCGGCGAGATGAAGGCGCGCACGGCGTCGATGCCGTTATCGATATACAGCGCTCCGATCAGAGCCTCGAACGTATCGCACAGCAACGCTGAGCGCTCGCGCCCGCCGCCCTGCGATTCGCCCCGCCCCAGGCGCATGGCCTGGCCGAGGTTGAGCGCGCGCGCGAATTCAGCCAGTTGCTCAGTGTGTACCAGCGCCGAGCGCATGCGCGTCAGGTCGCCTTCCGGCATTTCGGGGTAGCGGTTGTAGAGCCACGCGCCCACCACAAAAT
>CALDSL010000217.1 GCA_937920255.1 uncultured Anaerolineaceae bacterium
TATTCTTAGGCGTCGATGCGGGGGGCAGCAAGACCCACGCGCTGCTGGTGGATGAGGCCGGTGCTGTGCTGGGTTCCGGCACGGGCGGTACCGGTAATCACCAGATGGGCGGCCTGGATTCGGCTATGCGCGAAATCAGCCGGGCGGTGTGCCAGGCGCTACTTTCCGCTCAGGTGGAGCCACGTCAGGTGGAGCTGGGCTGTTTTTGCCTGGCCGGCGCGGATTTGCCCCAGGATTATCGTATGCTGCAAAACGCGCTGGACACTCAGGAACTGGCGCGGCAGGTGGTGATCAAAAATGACTCAATCGCCGCGCTGCGCTGCGGTCTCATGCGCCCGTGGGGCGTGGCGATCATCTGTGGCAGCGGGTTCAACGCTGCCGGGCGCGGCCAGGATGGGCGCGAGATCGTACTGCCCGGTCTGGGTCCGATCTCCGGCGACTGGGGCGGCGGCGGTGACCTGGTGGTGATTGAGATGATCCGCGCGGTGATGCGCGCCTGGGATGGGCGCGGCCGGCCGACCATGCTCACCCGCGCCGTGCTAGACCGGTTGGGCAAGTCCAGCGAAGAGGAACTGCTCGCGGCGCTGTACAACCGCAAGCTGACCCGCCGCCAGATGCTGCCGCTGACCCCGCTGCTCTTTGACGTGGCCGACGCGGGCGACAGCGTGGCGTGCGAACTCGTGGCCCGTATGGGAACCGAGGCGGGCGTTACCGCCAATGCGCTGCTCCGCCGCCTGGATTTGCTGGACACCGACGCCGAGGTGGTGCTGAGCGGCAGCGTCTTCAAGGGCCGCGGAACACTGCTGATGGACACTGTGCGCCAGGTGGTGCGCGCCGTCGCGCCTGCCGCGCGCATCGTGCGCCCGAAACTGGAGCCGGTGGCAGGGGCGGCTCTATTGGCCCTCGATCTGGCGGGGCTGAACGCTTCCACCGCCGCCTACGCCGGGTTGGAAAAGGTTTTTTCGAAGTGATGACACTTACTTAAGGAATATTTGCATGGCAACAACCACCAATACCGAACAACGTGGATTAAGCCGGGAAGGCCTGCTGAATTTACTGGTCGTCTATATCGTCTGGGGCTCCACCTATCTGGGTATCCGCATCGCCGTACGCGATGGCAGCGGGATCACGCCGTTTATGGTTGGCACCATCCGCGCGCTAAGCGCCGGCCTGGTGCTGCTGCTGGCCGGCGCGCTGACCGGAAAACGCCTGCGCCTGACCGGGAAAGAACTGGTCACGCTGATTGGGTTGGGCGCGCTGTTCTGGTTGGGCGGTAACGGGCTGGTGATGGTGGGCGAGAAGCGCGCCGATTCGGGCACCGCGGCGCTGATCATCGCCGGGGTGCCGGTGTGGGCCGCGGTGATCCAATCCATCATCGACCGCAAGCTGCCCTCGCTGCTTCTGGTCGGGTCGCTGCTGGTAGGTTTGGGCGGCATCGCGGTTCTGTCGCTCCCGGTGTTGATGAGCGGCGTGCGCGCCGATGTACTTGCCGTAGTGGCGCTGGTGCTCGGCTCGATCTCGTGGGCAGGGGGGACGGTGCTGCAAAGCCGCGAGCGCCTCACGCTCACCTCGGATGTCAGCTCGGGCTACCAGATGCTGTTTGGCGGCATGTTCTTTGCCCTGGCCGCGCTGGTCACAGGCGAGCCAGCGCCGCGCCCGGCGCTGGA
>CALDSL010000218.1 GCA_937920255.1 uncultured Anaerolineaceae bacterium
ATCTGTTTCCCGCCGCGGCGGCCGTAAGAATACCACTAATAAAACACCCCGCAACGCATCTATTATAATACAAACACATGGCGAACGATTGGAGACGTGTATATGGCCAAACGACGCAAAAATCCGGTAGAGATTACCACCACCGAGGTGCACATGTGTAGCCTGGACGTGCGTCTGCGCATCCTGCGCGGGCTGCCGTTTTTTGAGACCCTTACCCAAGCCGAACTGGAGCAGGTCAACCAGCGCTTTCACGAAAGAGGCTACGCTCCCGGCGAATATCTGTACCTCACCGGCGACCCCGGCGAGCGCATGTTCGTGGTGGCTGAGGGGCGCGTGCGGCTGCTGCGGCTGGCCGCCAGCGGCCGCCAGGTGATGCTCGACCTGCTCATCCCCGGCGATTTCTTCGGCGCGCTTGGCCCGCAGACGCAGCCCCACCCCGATACAGCCCAGGCGCAAACCAACGTGTGCGCGCTGACCATCAGCGTGGAAGATTTCCGCGCCGTACTGCAAGATTATCCATCCGTCGCCCTGCGACTGTTGGATGCCGTGGCAAGCCGCCTGCGCGAAGCGCATGACGCAATCCACTTGCTCGGTTCAGGTTCCGCCGAGCAACGCATCGCCCACACCCTGCTCAAGCTGGGGCGCAAGCTCGGCCAGCCGGATGAAGTTGGGCTGCTGATCCAGACCCCGCTGGGGCGCGACGAACTGGCCGAAATGACCGGCGTGACGCCCGAAACCGCCAGCCGCGTCATCAGCCAGTTCCAGCGCGCAGGCTGGATCGACACCGGCCGCCAGTGGGTGGCGCTCAAGGATCGCGAAGCGCTGGAAGAAGTGTTGGAAAGTTCGTAAAGAGCCGCACGTACAGAAAGCGGTAATTGAATCGCAAAGACACAAAGACGCGAAGAAAACATCAAAACGTTTTCTTCGCGTCTTTGTGTCTTTGCGATTCAATTTTTGGGCCAATTCTCAACAAACCTGCGCTTATCTGATCTACATCATGGAACGTCATGCCGGTCTCGGGTATGCTTGGTTCAACCAAACCAAACAATAGGAGATCCGTGATGAAGAAAACCATTCTGCGCAGTCAAGAACTTACCTGCCCGTCTTGCGTGGCAAAAATTGAAAAAGCGCTCCAGGCCGTCCCCGGCGTGAGCGAGGCCAAAGTCTACTTCAACACCGGCCGCATCGAAGTCCGGCACGACCCGGACCAGTCCGCGCCGGAAAAACTGGTGGACGCCGTGCGCGGCGCGGGCTACGAAGCGCGCGTCTCGGCGTTTTAGTTAAAGGAAGGCGCCGCATGACGATCATCCATACCCTGCAAACACTGCTGCGCAGCCCGCGCCAGCGCACCCAGGCCGAAACGCTCATCAGCGGGCTGCTGATCGCCGCCGGGCTGGCCGCGCGCCATCTACTGGGCCTGGACAGCCTGCACCACGCCCTGATGACCGCCGCGGCGCTGGTGGCGGGCGCGGATATTGCCGTCCGCGCCGTCACCGCACTGCGCAACCGCCACATCAGCATCGAACTGCTGGTCACGGTGGCCACGCTTGGCGCGCTGCTGATCGGCGAAGTGTGGGAAGCGGCGGCGGTCACCTTCCTGTTCGTGCTGGGCGCCAACCTGGAAGCGCGCACCCTGGCGCAGACGCGCAAAGTGCTGGGCGATCTGCTCGACCTGGCGCCCGTCACCGCGCTGGTGCTGCGCGGCGGCCAGCAGGTGGAGGCCGCGCCTGATGAAGTGCAGCCCGGCGAGATCGTGCTGCTCAAGCCCGGCGCGCGCGTGCCGGTGGATGGCGAGGTGGTGGCCGGCGCTTCGGCGGTGGATGAAAGCATGATCACCGGCGAACCGATCCCCGAAGAGAAGACGGTTGGCGCGCAGGTGTTTGCCGGCACGCTCAACCTGGAAGGGCTGCTGCAGGTGCGCACCACCGGCGCCGGCGCCGACACCACCCTGGCGCGCATCATCGCCCGCGTGGAAGAAGCCCAGGACGAAAAAGCGCCCACCCAGCGCTTCATCGAGCGCTTCGCCGCCTGGTACACGCCGGCCATCATGCTGCTCAGCCTGGCGGCCTATTTGATCTCCGGCAACATCGAGCTGGCGCTGACCCTCCTGGTCATCGGCTGCCCGGGCGCGCTGGTCATCTCCACCCCGGTGTCGGTCATCGCCGGCATCGGGCAGGCCGCGCGGCGCGGCATCCTTATCAAAGGCGGCGAATATCTGGAGAACGCCGGGCGCATCACCGCCCTGGCGTTGGATAAGACCGGCACGCTCACCTACGGCAAGCCAGTGGTATCAGATGTGGTCGCTACGCAGCCCGAGCGGGTGACCGCCGGCGGCAGTTTTGAACCGCGCGCGGCCGCCCCGCGCTGGTCGGCCGCGGAGCAGGATGTGCTGTGGCGGGCAGGCATCGCCGAATCGGGTTCCGAGCACCCGCTGGCGCGCGCCATCACCCGCGAGGCCGCGCGGCTGGGCGATCTGCCGGTGCCTGGGCAGTTTGAAACCGTCACCGGGCAGGGTGTGCGCGCGCGGCACGGCGGCGAGCAGATCACCGTGGGCAAGCCGGAATGGCTGGAAGCGCAGGGGCTGGTCCTGCCCGCCGGCCTGCGCCGGGCGGTGGATGAACTGCGCGCCGGCGGCAAGACGGTGGTGGCCGTGGCAGTCGACGGCGCGGCGGCCGGCGTGCTGGCGATCAGCGACGAGCTGCGCGATGAATCAGTGGCAGCGCTGCAAAAGCTGCGCGCCGCGGGTCTGCGAGAGATCGTCATGCTCACCGGCGACGATGAGCGCACCGCGCAGGCCGTGGCGCGCGAAGCCGGCATCGCCGACGTGCGCGCCGGGCTGCTGCCCGAAGATAAGCTGCAGGCCGTGCGCGCCCTGCAGGCCGCGGGGCACGTGGTGGCCATGGTTGGCGACGGCATCAACGACGCGCCGGCGCTGGCCGCCGCGGATGTGGGCATCGCCATGGGCGCGGCCGGGTCGGGCATCGCCATCGAGACCGCCGATATTGCCCTGATGGCCGACGACCTGGGCAAAGTGCCCGAGGCAATCGCGCTGTCCAAAGCCACGCTGGCCAACATCCGCCAGAACCTGGCCATCGCGCTGGTCACAGTCAGCATCCTGCTGGCCGGCGTGCTGCTCGACCGGGTGCACATGGCCGGCGGGATGCTGGTGCACCAGGCCTCGGTGCTGGTGGTGATCTTCAACGGCATGCGCCTGCTGCGCAAGTAAGAAAACCTTTGAACCTGACAACCCCCCCGCAGGCGCGGGGGTTTTGTCAGGAATACCCATTTAAAAGCTGGGCAAATATCTGACCGTGCGCTGCATGCAGTGGGGATATCATGCACACATTCTTGTTTAATTGTTCGTTCTGCAGGCCGTGCCGTACCCACAGGGCTGTGCCCACAGGGCTGTGCCCACAGGGCTGTGCCCACAGGGCTGT
>CALDSL010000219.1 GCA_937920255.1 uncultured Anaerolineaceae bacterium
AGCAGCACCGGGCCTTTAAAACGGCGGTTCTCCCGGTCCCACAGGTAGGCCGGAAGCCCCGCTCCCCATCGCGCGTCGATGGCGTCCAGTAAATCGCGCGCGACCGCCGCGTCCGGTAGCTCCACCACTACCGGATCGCGGCCAAAGTAGTCGCGCAAATCACCAATTGCTCGAACAGTTACCGGTATCAACACGCGCCCTGCATCTCTAGAACGAATCGATCAGGGCTTTCAACTCAGCCTTGAGCTCTTCGGTCGGCTCGGACAGCGGCATGCGCGGCTTGCCGATGCCGCGGCCCATCATTTCCAGGCCGGCCTTGGCCAGCGCCACGTACTGCCCGCTGTTCTCAAACAGGTCGTAGATCGGGCGGGCCTTCTTGTAGAACTCCCAGGCGGCTGCCTGATCTTTTTCCACCACCGCCAGCTCGTACAGCTTGACGCACTGCTTGGCGAAAACATTGGCGGGCGCGGCGATCCAGCCTTCCACGCCCATGCGGAACATTTCCAGCGCCAGCGTGTCGCAGCCGCACACCACTTCGATGTTGTCGCCGGCCAGCAGTTGAATATCCACCACGCGCTGCATCGCGCCGGTGCTTTCCTTGATGGCCACCACGTTTTCAAATTCATTGGCAAGCCTGGCCACCGTGGCAGGCAGGATGTCGGAGCCGGAAGTGCCCGGGTTGTTGTAGACCACCAGCGGCAGGTCGACGTTTTTGGCGATCTCGGAATAGTGGGTGTACAACTCGCCCTGGCCGAGATGGCCGTAATACGAAGGCACCACCATGATGCCGTCCACGCCCATATCTTTGTAGCAGTTGCCGGCCTCGATCACCTCGCGCGTGGCGCAGGCGGCTGCCCCGGCGATGACCGGAACCTGTTTCTTCACTTCGTCAATCGTGATCCCCACCACCTTCTGGCGCTCGGCGGGGGTCAGGAAGGCGAACTCGCCCGTGCTGCCGCAGGGGATGATGCCATGTACCTTGCACTCGTCCAACTGCCAGCGAATATGCCGCCGCAGCGCGGCCTCGTCCACCTCACCCTTCTCGTCGAAGGCAGTGCAAACCACTGTGAACACGCCCTTATACTTCTTGTCCATTTCCATCTCCTTCTGGTTGCGAATGAAGAACAGGTTTATTTTTGCTGAAAACGCGAGAACTGCAGTTCGTCCAGCGGCACATCGGTTGGCCGGCCGGTGATGAGCTGGCTGATGACTTTACCGGTCACCGGCCCTTCGGTGATACCGATGCCTTCGTGCCCGGCGGCGATATACAACCCCGCCACCTGTTCCACCGGCGAAATGATCGGCAGCAGGTCGGGGGTGTAAGGACGGAAACCAGCCCAGGTGCGGATAGCCGAGATTTCGGCCAGGGCCGGGAAAAACCGCAGGCAGCGCTGGAGCATCGAGGCCACCACCATCGGGTCGACGCTGCCGTCAAAACCGACAAACTGGCGGCTGCTGCCCAGCAGCAGGTTGCCATTTTTGGCCTGCTGCACGTTGGCAGCCACGGCCACGCCGCTGCTGGCCCCAGCTTTGACCGAATCCATGTAGCCAGCGGCCAGAATGACCTTGCAATTGATCAGATCATCCGGCACCGGCACGGTGACCACCAGCGTGCCTTTGCGCGGCTTGATCGGGATCATCAGCCCCAACATGCGGCCGATTTCGCCGCTCCACGCCCCGGCAGCGATGACCACCGCTTTGGTGGGGATGCGCCCGTTTTTGGTCAGCACCGCGCCCACGGCGTTCTTCTCGGGGTTCAGCTCGAACCCAGTGACCTCGTTGAACGGGTCGATCACCGCGCCGCACTGGCGCGCGGCCTGGGTCAGCGCCAGGCAGGCATACAGCGGGTTCACCTGGCCGTCGTCGTCGAAGTAGGCGCCGCCGGCCACATCCGGGGCAATATTGGGCTCCATCTTCACCAGCTCGGGGCCGGTGACCATGTGGCCTTTCACGCCCAACGTATTCAGGTGCGTCACCATCTCGCCAAACGTGCCCATGCTTTCGGGTTTCTCCACGATGGCGATGCTGCCGGTTTCGCGGTAGTTGATGTCGATCATCAACTCCTGGCTGAGCTGTTTGTACAGCTCCTTGCTACGCTTGGCCAGCTTGAGATGGATCTCCGGTTCTTCCCAGGTGACAATGTGCATCATGCCGGCCTTGGAAGCCCCCGAGCCGACCGCGCCCTTATCCACCAGGTGTACTTTCACGCCCATCTGCGACAGATAGTAGGCGCACGAGCAGCCTACAATCCCACCGCCAATAATGACGACATCTGGATTCATTGGGGATCCTCCTCAGATAAGCTTGCCAGTACGGCGATGGACACCGGGCGCGCCGGCGGGCGCGACGTGAACGGGGGAATATTGGAAACCGGCTGCCCGGTCACCTCGGCGATGATCTTCTGCACCGAGCGGCAGCAGGTCTTGGACTGGCACAGCCCCATTCCGGCCCGCGTGCGGCGCTTGATCTCCTCCACGGTGGTGGCGCCTTCGTTAATTGCCCGCAGTATATCACCGCGGGTCACTTCTTCACAGCGGCAGATGATTAAATCCCAATCTTCACTCTGGATCTCGCACCCGCAAGCCACGCTATCTTTGAGCATGTTGTCCATTATGATCTCCTCGGCATGAGCGAGCGCACCTGCATCACCTGGTCTTTGGGCACCGCCAGGGTGATCACCGGGGTGTGGTCGTGGCGCTTGCTGTTGATCACGCGCAGCACGCGGCCTTCGCACACCGGCTCACCGGCGCGGTTGAGGCCGTCCACGATCTGGCCGGCGACCGGCAGGGGGTAGTATTCATAGGGCATCTGCACCGTGCCCTCGGTTTCCGAATAGGTGGCGTCGACTACGAAGATGGCCTGCCCTGGGCAGATGGCGATGCACAGACCGCAGCCGCCGCATTTGTCCTCTTCCAGCACCGGCAGGTCGGTGATCGAATCTTTCAGGTGGATGGCGTCTTTGTTGCACGCGTCCACGCACGGGTTGCAGGGGATCTCCTGCGCGCACTCGATCACCACCACCGGGCCTTTCGCCAGCCGTTCCGGCGAAGGCACACCCGGCAGGGCTTCGACTTCTTCCAGGCTCAAATACCCCTGTTTTAGTAGCGCCATTGGCCACCTCCATACATTAATTTTTCTTTGGCTTCCTTGCGGCCTTCCCCAAACGGGCCGGCGCGCAGGTCGTTCAAGCGCTGCCAGATGGCCTCTTTGCGCGCCTTGGCCTCGAGCGCGCCCAGCTTGCCCAGCGATTCGGCCGCGGCCACGCCCGCCAGGCGGCCTTCCTCAATGGCGGTCGAGGCTTCTTCCACCCCGGCCACATCGCCGGCCACGTACAGGCCGGGGATGGTGGTTTCCATGTCCGGGTCGTGGTGCGCCAGGTGGCCGCCCAACTGCGGAATGTACGAGAACTCCGCGCCGGCCATCCACAGCAGCTCGGAAAGCGGGGTGAGACCGCACGCCAGGCAGATGACGTCCACATCCACCAGTTGCTCGGTACCGGGGATGGGCTTCCAGGCTTCGTCCAGCGAGACCAGTTCGGCCTGCTCCACCTGCTCGCTGCCGATGGCGCGCTTGACGGTGGTGGACACGTAAATCGGCACGCCGCGACGGCGCACCTTGCCGGCGTGCACGGCGTAGCCGCCCAGGCGCGGCGCGGCCTCGACGATGCCGACCACTTCCGCCCCGGCCTGCAACAATTGGTAGCTGACGATCAGCCCCACGTTGCCCGATCCGACCATCAGAATGCGCTTGCCGGGCAGCACGCGGTGCACGTTGACCATGGTCTGGATTGCGCCCGCGCCCATCACGCCCGCCAGCTCCCAGCCGGGGAACACCAGCGCATTTTCCACCGCCCCCGTGGCCACGATAATGCGGTCAGCCTGGAGCAGGGTGTTTTTATTGTCCTGAATAATGCCCAAGGTATGGTCCTTGAAGATCCCGTACACCACCGACTGTAACTGCACTTCCGCGCCGCACTCGGCCACTTCGCGCAGCAGGTTCTTGCCGATGTCGATGCCGCGCGTGCCGGCGTAGTGATCTTTGGAGCCAAAGAATTTATGGATCTGCTTGAACAACTGCCCGCCCGGGCGGTCGTTCTCGTCAATCAGCGTGACCTGCACGCCGGCGCGCGCCGCTTCGATTGCCGCCGAAAGCCCGGCCGGCCCGCCGCCCACAATCGCCAGTTCGGTGTGCTTCATGGCTTCACCTCGGGGGCGCTTTGCAGGCCGTACTGGGTCTCCACTTTCATCCCGGCGCGCACCGGGGTGACGCAGGTGCGCACGTTCGGCACGCCGTCGACCACCATCATGCAGTCGGTGCAGCGGCCGATGCCGCAGAAAATGCCGCGCGCGGTGTTGCGCTTGGTGGTAAAGCGGAAGATGGTTTTGCCCGCGGCCAGCAAGGCCGATGCGATAGGCTCCCCTTCCAGGGCAGGAATGGGGACGCCGTCCAGATATATTTCGACGACTTTGGATTGTTCTAGCTCGCCTAGTATGGGATGATGCTCAATGCGCATATGAGATGCTCCTGGTCAGAAACGTTCAATCCTGGCTATCTGCAAGGGTTGCTTCCCCGGCGGAGATGACCACGCTTCCGTCAGGGTAAATCGTCAGCATATCGCCATCTTGAATGCGGTCGAAGTCTTCTTGCGCAATGACCACAACCGGGATGGTTTTTTCAAAAAATGTTTCCGCGATAATCGCGCCCAGCGACAGGATGGCGTCGGCTTTGGTGTTGATGATAGCCGCCGGAGCCACCCCGTTCATAATACTCTCCAGCAGTACCGCGCTGCCGGTGCTCGACCCGCGGCCGGTGGGAAAAGCGAACACTTTGCCCGCCAGCATCGCGCCCGAGCAGTCGTGCCGCCGGTCGATGACTTCGCCGGTGTGCGGGTCGACCCCGCCCCAAAAGCTGATCGGCTGGCGCGAAACCAGCGCCGGCCCGCGCGCCGCGCCGGCCACCAGCGCGCGACCGTGCATGCGGCGGTTGGCGCGCGGCAGCATGGCGCTAAACGGGGCGTTCAGGTCTGGCTGCGGCATGGCATGCGGCTGAAACGCCGCCGGCTCGGTTTCGGGCAGCAGATCGTCGCGCACCACTTTGCCCGCCACCGCCGACTGGACGCAGGCGCGCAGCCCGCCAAACGCTACCCGCGCGCCGAGTTCGCCGGGGGCGTAATAGGCGCACTTGCCCGAGTTGGTCATCACCAGCCCGGTACTCTGGCTGAGGATGGGCGAGTGGAACACGCAGGTATCAAAGATAATTTCCGTGCCAAACTGCTTCAGCGTTTCCAGCGCGGCGGGGTTGCGCTCCAGCAGCGCGTACGACATCTGGCTGGTGACCACCACAAAACGCGCGGAGGTGCGCAGGCCCGGGCCTTCGGCCTGGATGGCGTCGGCCAACTGGCAAAATTCCTCGTACGAAAAATGCGGGCAGCCCAGCACCACCGCGTCCAGCGGCAGGCTGTAATCTTCCAGCGTGGTCAGCGCGCGGCGCGCCGCGCGCACATCGGCCGGGGTCACTTCTACCACGGCTTCCGGCGCCTGGCCCTGGAACGCTTCCTCCAGGGTGGCTGCCTCGGGCGTGAGGCCAACGATGTGGAACAGCCCCACTGCCCCGGATGAGGCCGCCGCCGCGCCCAGCGCCTTGAACTGGTCGCTGGTCACCTGCCCGGACAGCCCCTCGATGACCGGGATGCGGTTGGCGGAGATGCGCCCCAGCACATACCCCAGCGGGGGGTAAAACGTATCATCGGCGAAGGCCGCCGGGGGAAAACCCACCAGCCGCACCAGCAGTTGCCCGCGGCGGTTGGCCTTGAGATGCAGCCCGGTGGCCGGCACGCGTCCGGTCACCGCCGCGCACAGGTCGAGGAAGTCGGCGTAGCGCTCGGTGCGCGCGCCCAGCACCGAATTGGCGTAAGCGATGGCGTTGGATTCGCCCCAGGCGATCTGCTGGCCAAAGCGCGGGGCCAGGAAGCCCTGGTACGGCGCGCAGGTCCAGGTGGGAATGCAGCCCATCTGCTCGTAGGCGCGCGCCATGCGCAGCGCCTTCTCCGCGAATTCGACCGGGACGCCCAGCTTCTGCCAGTTGCGCAAATCGAGCGGGATCATGTTGAGCGTGGTGGGCACGGCGGTTTTGGCGCCCATGGCGGCCATGCGTTCGGCAAACGCCAGCGCGGTCGCGCTCATCAGCGCGCAGCCGTCGATGTGCGCCTGGCTGATGTCGATCATCTCCGGCGCGCCGAGGATCTCGCCCATGCGCACCACGATGCGCATGGCCAACTGCGCCGCAGGCCCGCGCGCGCCGTCCAGAAGTTCATGATCTACCGCCGTCAAATGGAGTGCCATATGGTTTCCTTTGCGTCTCGTGCTCGCAACCGCTTAGAAGTCAAACCCATACAACTTTTCTTGCTTGTCCAGGCTGTAGCCGTACGGGAACGGATCGCACGGATCCATTACCAGTTGGTGAATGCCCATGATGTACGCGCTGCCGGTGATCAGCGGGACGACGGCCGGGAAGTTCCCAACCCGCGTCTCCGCCACCAGCTCGCCGGTGTACAGGCTGCCGATGATGCTTTCGTGCACAAATTTTTGATGCAGCAGCAGCTCGCCGCGCGCCCACAGCGCCGCCATTTTGGCCGAAGTGCCCGTGCCGCACGGCGAGCGGTCCATCCCCGCCGGCGGAACGACGACCGCGTTCTTTGCCGAAGCGCGCTCGTCGACCGGCGGCCCGGAGAATTCAACGTAATTCACACAGTTGATCTCCGGCAGCAGCGGGTGGCGGATTTCCACCTGCTCGTTCACCGCCTGCCAGATGCGCGTGCCGCTATCGACCAGCGCGCGGAAGTACTTTTTATTCACCTGCAGTTCCACCGATTTGGCAGGCACGATGGCGTAGAAGTTGCCGCCGTAAGCAATATCCATGCTAATGCGCCCGATGCCCGGCACATTCACGATCACTTCCGGTTTGTACAGGAACGACGGCACATTCTTTACCGTGACCGAGCGCGCCACGCCGTCCTCCACCTGCACCACGGCCTCCACCAGTCCGGCGGGCGTATCGAGCACGATGGTCGTCTGCGGTTCGACCACATCCACCAGGCCTATTTCGACCAGCACACTGCGGATGGCAATCGTGCCGTGGCCGCACATAGTGGCATATCCGCCCGGCTCCAGGTAGAGTATGCCAAATTGCGCGCGCGGGTCGGCCGGCGGGATCACCAGCGCGGCGTACATATTCTCGTGCCCGCGTGGTTCGTGGGTGAAGAAGGTGCGCAGGTGGTCGAGATGCGCCCGAACGTATCTGCCCTTCTCCAGCATGCTATCGCCCGGGATGGGTGGAATTCCGCTGACCACTACCCTTTCAGGGTTACCCTCGGTATGCGCATCGATTACAGTAAAAGTTTTGGTAAGACGCAAGGCTTATTGCTCCTAATATCAGCCGTAATCCTACTTGCCGCCCAGGTAGGCTTTGCGAACGGCATCGTTCTTGAGCAGTTCACGCCCGCTTCCCGTCACGCTGATGCTGCCGACTTCCATCACATAGCCGCGATTGGCGATCGAAAGCGCCGCGCGGGCGTTCTGTTCCACCAGCAGCACGGTGGTACCTGTATCGTGAATTGCCTGAATGGTTTCGAACACTTTCTCCACCAACAGCGGGGCCAGGCCCAGCGACGGCTCATCCAACATCAACAGGCGCGGTTTGCTCATCAGCGCGCGCCCGATGGCCAGCATCTGCTGCTGGCCGCCGGAAAGCGTGCTGCCTTCCTGCTTGCGCCGTTCTTTGAGGATCGGGAACAGGTCAAATACCCGCTCCATGGCTTCCGCGGCCTTATTCTCCTTGCGGCTGGAATAATACCCCATCAGCAGGTTTTCCTCGACCGACATTTCCGAAAAGATGCGCCGGCCTTCGGGGCACTGGCAGATGCCGGCCTCGACGATCTTGTGCATAGGCTGCCCCTGGATTTCCTTGCCGTCAAACTTGATCTTGCCGCTCGACGACTTGACCCAACCCGAAATGGTCATCAGGGTGGTGCTCTTGCCCGCGCCGTTGCTGCCGATCAGGGCCACAATTTCGCCTTCGTTGACCTCCAGCGAGATGCCGTCCAGGGCAACTACCTGCCCGTATTTGGTAACGAGATTATCAATCTGTAACAGGCTCATTTTCCAAACCTCTTCCCAAATATGCCTCGATGACTCTCGGGTTGGCCTGAATTTCGGCGGGTTTGCCTTCCGCGATCTTCTCGCCGTAATCCAGCACCACAATCCAGTCCGAAACCCCCATCACTACGCCCATATCGTGTTCCACCAGCAGTACCGTCAGTCCGTCTTTGCGCAGCTTGTCGATCAGCACCATCATATCGGACTTTTCACTGGGGTTCATGCCGCCCGTGGGTTCGTCCAGCAGCACCATCTTGGGGTTGGTGGCCAGCGCGCGCGCCACTTGCAGGCGCTTGCGCAAACCCAGCGGCAGGCTGGAGGCCAACAGATCTTTGTAGTCGAGCAAGCCCACCCGTTCCAGCAGTTCAAGGCTCTTCTCGCGCGCCTGCTTGCGCTCGTTCCTGGCGCGCGGCAGGTTGAAGATGATATCCCACACGCCGGCCTTGATGCGACAATAAAAGCCGACCATGGTGTTTTCCAGCACGCTCATGTTATCGAACAGGCGCACAATTTGGTACGTGCGCGCCATGCCCAATTCGGTGACAGAGTGCGCGGGCAGGCCTTTCAGGTTCCTGCCCTCGAAGATCACGTCGCCGCCCGAAGCCGGGTAGATGCCGGTGATCACGTTGAACATGGTGGTCTTGCCGGCGCCGTTTGGCCCGATGATCGAAAACACCTGCCCCTGCTTGACCTCGAAGCTGACGCCGTTGATGGCCTTCAGCGCGCCGAAGAAGCGCGAGACGTTTTCGACCCGCAGCAGAACCGATCCGGGACCACCGTTTCCATTAGAAGTTAGGGTTGCAGTCTGCATGGTTTCCCTCCTTACGGCTGGACACTGCCAGCGGCGGCCGGTTCGGCTTCGAGAACTTCGCCGTTCTTTTTGGGCGCAAGACGTTTGACGCCTTTATAACGCCGCGGCCAGAAGCCCTGCGGGCGGAAAATCATCATGATCACCAGCAGCAGGCCGTAGATCAAAATGCGCGCGCTGTCGAAGAACGAACCGCGCAGCGGTTCGGGCAGCACCATCAGAATCAACGAGCCCAGCACCACGCCGTACACGTTCGCGCGCCCGCCCACAATCACCATGGCCACGATCATGATCGACTCGGTGAAGGTGAAGCTGACTGGAGAAACATAGGTCTGCGTGGCGGCGAACATCACCCCCGCCATGCCGGCCGGGATGGCGGCGATAAAGCACGACAGCAGTTTGAGGTTGCGCGTGTCCAAGCCCATCGATTCAGCTGCCATCTCGTCTTCACGGATGGCCATCCACGCATTGCCAATGCGCGAATTTTCCAGGCGCTTGAACACGACCACCATGATGATAATAATCAACAGCAGCACGTAATAGTAGTGGTTGACGCTGGTGGCCTTGAACGACCCAAACGTCATCGGGTCGATCTGGGTGATGCCCATGGCTGAGTTGGTCAGCGCCATGTTATTGGCCAGAATGCGGATCGACTCGCCAAAGCCGATGGTGACCAGCGCCAGGTAGTCGCCTTTCAGACCCAGGCCGGGGATGGCCAGCAGATACGCAGCCACGCCGGCGGCCAGCCCGGCCAGAAAGAACACCACCCAGAAGTTCCAGTGGATGTCGTAATGCGGCGATCCGAGGATGCCCCACATATACGCGCCGATGGCGAAGTAGGCGGCGTACCCCAGGTTGAGCAGGCCGGTGTAACCCAGCATCACATTCAGGCCCAGCGCCATCATGGTATAGATCAGCGCCGAGTCGAGCACGCGCACCCAGTAATTGCTGTTGATCAGTGTGGGTAGCAGGGCGGAAATCAAGATCACCACCGCCGGGATGACGAATTTACCGGTCGGGTGAGCGTTGAGCTTCTCCACCCACTGGGAAAGTTTGGCACGGAATCCTGTGCTTTTCATGCAAACCCTCTCTTCCCGTACAGCCCCTGCGGCCGGACCAGCAGAACGATGATCAGCATGACAAAGGCGAAGATGTTGCGGTACTCCGCGCCGAGGTTGCCGCCGGTCAGCAGCGGCAGATAGCCGCCGCCCAGCACCTCAAACAGCCCGAGCAGGAAACCGCCCACCACCGCGCCCTTCACGCTGCCAATGCCGCCGATGATGGCTGCGATCCAGCCCTTCATGCCGACGACCGCGCCCATCAGGTAGTACACCTGGCTGTATTGCATGGCGTACAGCACGCCGCTGGCGGCGCCAATGGCCGGGCCGAGGATGAAGACGAACGCCACCACCGCGTTGACGTTGACGCCCATCAGGCCGGATGCGCAACGGTCGAGCGCCACGGCGCGGAAGTTGCGGCCCATGTACGTCTTGTTGACCAGGTACGACAGCCCGATGAGCAGGATGGCCACAAAGATCAGAATGAACACCTGCACATTGGAGAAGCTGGCCCCGGCGAAGGTGTAAAACTTGGTTTCGATCATCACCGGGTAGCCTTTTTGCAGGCGGCCAAAGATCAGCATGGCGGCGTTCTGCAGGAACAGCGAGACGCCCATGGCGGCGATCATCGCGATCTCCATGGCGGCGTTGCGGTCGCGCAGTGGCCGGTAGACGACGCGTTCCATCGCCAGGCCGATCACCGCGGCAAAGGCGGAGCCCACCAGGAAACATAACGCCATCAGCCCGATCATCATGGGGAGGGTTGGGTTGCCGGCGATTGAGTTCAAACGCCCGGTCACAAGGCCCATCGCCTGTAGTACAAACAGCGAGAACATTGGGCCGAGCATGAACAGCTCGCCGTGTGCGAAGTTGACCATCTTGAGCACGCCGTACACCATGCTATAACCCAGTGCCACCAGCGCGTACAGACAGCCAACGGTCACACCGTTAATTACCTGTTGCAGAAATATTTCCATATGGGCTTCACCCTTTCCTTGAGGGATGATTATCTGCGGATTGCTCCGCAGGAATTTTCAATCGTAAGGGTCGAGCGGTACGTTCTTCCGGCGGCGGGACGCATCCCGCCGCCGGAAACAAGGAGGGATCGGTTTGTTACTGCTTGAGGCTCTTGATCAGATCGCCGTACGCGGCGGCGTCCATGCTCTGGTAAGGCGGGGTGCCTTCCCACAGGTACACCATCTTGTAGGTCAGTTCAGGGGTCAGTTCGTAGATGAAGGTGACCGGGTTCTTGACGCGGCCGTTCTCGTCAAACTGCAGGCCTTTGGGGAACACCACGCTGGGGACATCGATATTGTGGAGCTGCTTGACGATATCTTCACGCTTGACGCTGCCGGCTTTGGTGATGGCGTCGGCGATGGCGTAGACCATATCGTAGTAGTAGGAGCTCCACGATTCGGGGTGCTTGTTGTACTTGGCGAAGAAGCGCTGGTCAAAGGCCTTCATTTCATCGCGGTAGTCCAGCGGAGGCGCGGCGGTGGCGGAGATGGTGCCAACGCCCATTTCCTTGGTCACGTCGATGTACTCGGAACTGGTGGCTTCCGCGGCCAGCCAGCCGGCTTCGATACCGAGCTGCACCATCTGCTTGCGCATCAGGCCTTCTTCGGTGTAGCCGGCGAAGTAAATCATGTCCGGTTTTTCATCCTTGATCTTGGTCAGCACCGGAGTGAAGTCCACATCGGTGGGATCCACGCCCTGGTAGCTGGTGACCTTGATGCCGATTTCTTCGGCGCGTTTCTGGAACACAACCGCCACGCCCTGGCCCCACATCGATTTGTTGTGGAGGATGGCGACAGATGTGGTGCCCAGTTTATCCTTGGCGTAATCCGCGGCGGCCTGGCCGGTGATCAGGTCATTGGGGGTGTTCTGAACAACGTTGGCGTAACCCAATTCGGTGATCTGCGGGTTGGTGCCGTGAACAATGACGGGCATGCTGCACTGCGCGTACACGGGCAGAGCGGGGATGGTCACGCCGCTATACGCATGCCCGAGCACCGCCATAACTTCCTGGTTGGTGCAGAAAGAGTTGGCCACGTTGACGCCCTGCTTGGGGTCGCCAGCGTCGTCCATTACTAGAGCTTTCAGAGGCCGGCCAAGAACGCCGCCCTTCGCGTTGATTTCTTCCATGGCGAATTCCACAGCAGCCACCACAAGCTCGCCGTGGATGTAGGTGTCAGAACCCGTCTGTACAGCCGGCAGGCCAATGACGATGGGTGCTGCTTCTTCACTGGCCGCGGGGGCGGCAGGCGTGCATGCGCCAAGCAACATGCTCAAAATGGCGATCATGCTCAAAATCGATCCTAG
>CALDSL010000220.1 GCA_937920255.1 uncultured Anaerolineaceae bacterium
CCCTGGCCGTACTGCGCGTTCTGGTCATTCACTTTCTGCACGTAAGCGCGCTCGGGCTCGCTGACCGGCGCAAGCTGGAAATCGAGCGTCCAGGTGGCGCCGCCGTCCTGCGAGCGTTCGATCTTCTCTCCCGCCGTCCAGCGGTACTGCACCGGGTTATTCTCGTCCAGCATCACTGCCTGGTCGCTGGGGCAGGTGTAATTCTCCCACTCGGTGTAGGGCTGCCAGGTGCTGCCGCCATCGTTGCTCTCGTAACTGCTGCGATACGGCACTTCGACGCGCAGGCTGTCACCCACCACGGCCACGCACTGCACGCCCAGGTCCGGCGCGGCGGCGTCGGCCATCAGCAGCAGCGCCGCCAGTGGAATGGCCGCCCAGGCGCGCCGCGAGGGTAGCGCTCTCGTCTCTGCTCGCTGCCAGATGCGCCAGGTGAGCGGCAGCACCAGCAGCGCTATCAGGTCGGTGGGGTCAAGCAGCAGCCGCACCGGAAAACCCAGCCGCGCCGCGGCGTCGACAAATGCGATGTTGGCGGCCGGTACTGTCTTCACCACCGTAAACCAGACGGCTGTCACCGTCATCCCGGCCAGCAGCGGCGCATGACTGCGCCGCAAGCGGTCAGATGGTATCAGCGTGAAGAGCGCCGCCAGCAGCAGCGGCAGGAACAACAACCCCGTGAAGTCGCTCAGTTTTCCAGTCAGCCATGAAGGCGACAGTGGTTTGAGCACAAAGTCGTTCAACAGCAGCAACACCATTGCCAGCAGCGTGGCGGGATGGGTGAGGGCAGCGGTGGCGCGGCGCAGGCCGGGGTTGTGGTTCATATTTGTCTCCACGGATGGTTGGTGTATTGTGTTACCGGGCGTTGTTGATCAGATCCTGTTTGAGTTTCCACAGGCCGTCGGTCAGCGAAACGTGGTAAATATGCGGGTTCACCATGCGTTTTACGCCCGGGTCGAGCCGTTCAATATCCAGTATACGCTGCTGGCGGATTTCTTCGATGCCGGGCAGGTTGTACACCAGCTTACCGTCCTTGAGGATATCCACCAGCAGCGGCTCGATGTTCGAGATGCTGGAGCAGTCCATCCGGCGGAACACGCCCATTTCGGTGGGATGGTGCAGTGTGATGGTACCCCCGTGGCAGGGATCCTCGTCGTCCAGGCTGAGCAGGTCGGCGGTGGCTTTGCCGCGCTGGTCGTACAGCCGCCAGCCGAGCTTGTGGCCCGGGTTGAGCGTCTTGGCCGGGGTTTCCGATACTTTGATGGCCGGTTTCCACTTTCCGTCCACGTCGATCGCGACCAGCTTGTACACCCCGTCCAGCGCCGGGTCGCCCGCCGAGGTGATCAGCTTGGTGCCCACGCCATAGATCACGCGCCGGATCACTTCATCGGCCACCAGCCCATAGCGCGGGGCCTCCTGCTGGATCTGGGTCAGGATCTGCCAGATCACCAACTCGTCGAGTTGGTTGGACCACACGATGCTCGTATCCGGGAAACCGGCCTGGTTAAGCATTTGCGCGGACTGGATGGTGAGATACGCCAGGTCGCCCGAATCGAGGCGAATGCCAACCGGTTCGTGGCCTTTGCGGCGCAGTTCTTCAAACACCTTGATCGCGTTCGGCACGCCGCTTTCCAGTGTGTCGATGGTGTCCACCAGCAGCAGGCAGTCGTCCGGATAAACATCGGCATAGGCGCGGAACGCGCCCAGTTCACCTTCTCCCAATGCCATGAATGCCTGTACCATGCTGTGCGCGTGGGTGCCTTTGGGCGGAAAACCCAGCAGATGCGAGATACCGACGTTGGATGAAAAATCCGCGCCGCCAATAATTGCAGCGCGCGCGCCGGCATTGGCGCCGTCATCCTGGGCGCGGCGCATGCCAAACTCCAGCAGCACCTGGCCGCGGCCGCTCTCCTTGATGCGCGCGGCTTTGGTGGCGATCAGGGTCTGGAAATTGAGCTTGTTGAGCAGCGACGATTCCAATATTTGCGCCATGGCCATCGGCCCCTGTACCACCGTCAGCGGCACGTACGGGTGCACCACGCGGCCTTCGGGGATTGCCTGCATCGTGATGCCGGAATAATTACCGTTCTTGCGCAGCCACTGCAGGAAGTCATCCTTCAGCGTCTGGTTGCCCTTGCGGTCGCGCTGCGTGCGCAGATGATCGATTTCTTCATCGGTAAAGCGAGCGTCTTGCATCCAATCCAGCAGCCATTCCAACCCGGCGTTGATGCAGTAGCCCGCCTTGTGCGAACCGTAGTCGGGATAACTGCGGAAAAAATGATCGAATTGGACCATCTTTTCGTGCATTCCCATGCGAAAATACAACTGCGCCATCGAAATCTGGTATTGATCGGTAAATAAGATGCCTTCTGCTATCGACCGGTTTGATCTCATTTTTGCTCCCACAGCTAGACCGTTTCTCGAGTAATCCCAACTTGTATGTGTTCATTCTACACCTGTTCAACCGGCGCTGCACCGCGCGGGAACCGTCTTTTCAGCCTATGGTAGAGAACCCTGTATAATCATACCCATGCCGAACAACATCATCTTTGACCGTCCGTTGCGGCTTGAACCGCAGTATCGCGACTACGTATGGGGCGGCCGCCGCCTCCGGCCGCAGGTTCCCGGGCCAACCGCGGAAGCCTGGGTGATTTATGAAGCAGATCGCGTGAACTCCGGTGCGCATGCCGGCAGGACCCTGGGCGAGTTGTGCCGCGCCTATCCCGTCGCGCTGCTGGGCGAGCAGTCTGCGCATTATTCCCGTTTTCCGCTGTTGATCAAGCTGCTGGACTGCGCCGACTGGCTTTCGCTACAGGTGCATCCCAACGACGAGCAGGCGCGCCAGCTCGAAGGGCCTGAGGAGAATGGAAAGACGGAAGCCTGGCACGTGCTGCGCGCCGAACCCGGCGCCGGCATCCTGTGCGGGTTCCGCCCGGGAACGACCCAGGAAACCATCCGCGCGGCGCTGGAGGGCAACTCCATCCTCGAGCACGTTGAACGCCTGGACCTGCAAGGGGGCGATACAGTTTTGATCCGCGCAGGCACCGCGCATGCGTTGGGGCCGGGCCTGCTGATCTATGAAGTGCAGCAGACCTCTGATATCACCTATCGGGTGTACGATTGGGACCGCCCGCCCAGCGCGGGCCGCCAGCTGCACATCCAGCAGTCGCTGCGGGTGATCGACCCGGCGCTTCGCTCGAATGTCGTCTCGCAACCTGCGCTGGAAACGGGGAGCGCAGTCACCCTGGCGCAAAGTGATTATTTTGTGTTGCGCCAGGTAGCCGCCGGACCGGAGCCGGCGCAGATGGACACCGGCGGGCAGAGCTTTCACGCGCTGACGGCGCTGGATGGCAGCATGCGCGTGCGCGGCGCGGGCTGGGAGGAAGCACTGGAGGCATGGCAGTCGCTGCTGATCCCCGCGCAGTTGGGACAATACAGCGTCCAAGCGGCTACCCGGACGCTGTACTTGTGTGCCAGCGTGATCTGAGCTTATGATAATTCACACAAAAGCGAACCGCGCACCGTCCATGTGTTCCTTCTCTTCTTCGCGGTGAAATCTTTTTGCGTGGCCCGGTAAACGCGACTGGCTTTTTAGCTCAAATCGAAATTCTTCACCGCCATCTCGGCGATCGACGCGCCGATGGCGATGGAGGCCGTGGCGGCCGGCGAGGGCGCGTTGAGCACGTGCACCATGCGCGGCGCTTCCTTGATGCGGAAGTCGTCGGCCAGAAAACCGTCCGGTTCCAGCGCCTGGGCGCGCACGCCCGCGCCGCTGCGGGTCACATCTTCGCCTTTCAGTTCCGGGATGAGTTGTTGCAGGGCTTTTACAAATGCCGCCTTGCTAAGCGAGCGGTACATCTCGCCAAAGCCCATCTTCCAGTACTTGGCAGCCATGCGCCAGAAACCCAGGTAAGTGGCATATTGGGCCACGTCGCGGACGTTAATGTCCCAGAATTTATACCCTTCGCGTTCAAAGCCCAGCACCGCGTTGGGGCCGGCTTCCACGCCGCCTTCGATCATGCGCGTGAAATGCACGCCCAGGAACGGGAAGCGCGCGTCCGGCACCGGGTAGATCAGGTTGCGCACCAGGTATTGCTTGTTCGGGTGGATCTCATAATATTCGCCGCGGAAGGGGATGATCTGCAGGCCGGGGTCGACGCCGCACATTTTTGCCACGCGGTCAGACTGCAATCCGGCGCAGTTGATGATATTGCAGGCGTGGATCTCGCCGCGCGGTGTTTCCAGCACAAATTCCTGCGGCGATTTGTGCACTTTGGTCACGCGCGCCGAGGTGAGCACTTCGCCGCCGCCCGATTGGAGGATTTCGCCGTATTTGCGGGTGACGTGCTTGTAATCCACGATGCCAGTCTCGCGCACAAACAACCCGGCGATACCGCTGGCATGCGGTTCATATTCCTTGATCTCTTCGGCGGTCAAACGGCGCAGCCCGACCAGCCCGTTTTCGTGGCCGCGTTTTTCCAGCGTATCCAGCGCGGGAAGCTCCCTGGTTTGCGTGGCGACAATCACCTTTCCGCAGTTGTCGTGGGCAATTCCGTGCTCTTCGCAAAAGCGGTACAACGCGATGCGGCCCTGGGTGCAGTTGCGCGCTTTCAGCGAACCGGGTTTGTAATAAATGCCGGAATGGATCACGCCGCTGTTATGCCCGGTCTGGTGCGCGGCCAGGTGATCCTCCGCCTCGAGAACCACAATCGAGGCCGCGGTTTTCTGCGAAAGCTCCATCGCCGTGGCCATGCCAACAATGCCGCCACCAATGATTGCGATATCGTACGTTGGACTCATAGATCATCTCTCCCGTCTGAGCAAGTTCGTGCTGGGTTTTGCTTTCATTTGTCAGGGAAACAGGCGAAAACCGGCCAGCATTCTGCCGCGAAGCTGTCTCTCCAGAATTTATACCCCTTTTCCCCGTCCGCTTGTAGAGCAGCTTATAATGATATAACGAGGAAAACAAAAATATGGTACGCAAAGTTCCTATCTGTTTCCTGACTTTTTCGCTATTGTTGCTGTGTAGCGCGTGCGCGCAGCCTGGCGGCGCTGGCAGCGATCCGAGCGAACCGGCGGTGGTGACGATTGGCGAAGAGGAAGCCGGAAAGACCATCACGCTGGCTGCCGGCGACCGGCTGGTCATCTCGTTGCCTGCCAACCCTGGCACCGGCTATACCTGGGAAATGCAACCCGCGCCCGATGAAAGCATCTTGAAGCTCGTAGATGAGCCACAGTTCCGCGCGCAGGATCCCAACAAGGTCGGCGCGCCCGGGTTGCTAAGCTTCACTTATGATGCGCTCAGTCCAGGCGAAACGTCGCTGACCCTGGTCTATCATCGCGCCTGGGAAACGGGCGTGCCGCCATTGGAAACGTACGACCTGACGGTAGTGGTTAAGTGAGCCGGTTTAGGCGCCAAACAGCACGCGGATTAGCAGCATCACCCCGCAGGCGCCAAACGCCAGCAAACCCACCAGGATCGCGATCCCAATCCACAGCCAGTTTCGCTTCGGTTGCTCGCCCGGAATGGTGGGGGTGGGCACGGTACGCGGTGGCGGCGGCGCGGTAAAGGTTTCCACCGGCCGCGGCGGCGCGGGCGGCGCGATCACCGACTCCGTTTCGGCCGACTGCACGGGAATCGGATCGGCGATCATTTCTTCAGGCGTGATGCGTTGCAAAGCCGGTTCGGTTTTGGTGGTGTCCACATCAAAGTTGTTACCGCAGAATTCGCACGTTGTTCTTCGGGTCGTGCTTTGCAGGTTCAGGACTGCTCCACAAGCAGGGCATTCAACATTTATGTTCAAGGTCAATTCCTCCCATTGCATCTAGGTATATTGATTGTACATCCAGTGGGCATTTGATACAATTTTGCCAGGAGCATAAACCTTCCCCGGTGGTACCATGAAAATCGCCCCGTTTCGCCTCGAACGCTATTTTGCGCAGTACGAATTCAACACACCCTATCTGCTGTGCAGCTCAGACTGCGAGTCTGTCTCCGCCGGAGATTTGCTGGCGTTGGAGCCGGGCGGGATCGAGGCGCTTCAATCGCTGTGGCTGGGGTATACCGAATCGCGCGGGCATCCGCTGCTGCGCGAGGAGATCGCCGGGCTGTACGCCGGCATCAAGCCTGAGGGCGTGCTGGTTCACAGCGGCGCGGAGGAAGCGATTTTCCTGTTTCTTAGCGCGCTGCTGAAGCCGGGCGACCATGTGATCGTGCACTGGCCATGCTACCAGTCGTTGTACGAAGTAGCGCATTCCATTGGCTGCGAAATCAGCCTGTGGACCGGGGACCCATCCGGCGGATGGCGACTGGATGTGGAGCGGTTGGAAGGCATGCTGCGGCCCGATACGCGCGCCGTGCTGGTCAACTGCCCGCATAACCCCACCGGCGGCAGCATGGACGCGCAAAGCTGGGAGGAACTCAACCGCCTGTCGGAGCGGCATGGTTTTCTGGTTTTTTCGGATGAGGTTTACCGCGGCCTGGAATATACCGAAAATAGCATCCTGCCCGCGTGGTGCGAGATCAACCAGCGCGGAGTATCGCTGGGCGTGCTTTCCAAGTCGTACGGGCTGGCGGGATTGCGCATTGGCTGGATCGCCACCCACAACCAGGAAGTTCTGGAACGCATGGCGGCGCTCAAGGATTACACCACCATCTGCAGCAGCGCGCCGAGCGAGATGCTGGGAATCATCGCCATTCGCCACGGCGAGCGGTTGATTGCCCGCAACCGGGTGTTGATCGCGCGCAATTTGCGGATACTGGATGCGTTTTTCCGGCAGTTCCAAGATGATTTCGACTGGCTGCGCCCCACGGCCGGACCGATCGCGTTCCCACGTCTGCGCTCAGGAGAAAGCGCCAGCGCCCTTTGCCGCGCGCTGGTCGACCGCGCGGGCGTTCTGCTGCTACCGGGAGATTTATACGCGCCGGAGTACAGCGCGCATTTTCGCATTGGTTTTGGCCGCGCCAACATGCCCGAAGCTGTCGCCCGGTTGAGTCAATTCTTACAGGAAAACCCTGCCGACTGATCCGGCAGTACGAAGGAGACTGTTATGACCGAACTGATGTACCAGACCGACAGCTACATGCGTGAGTTTACGGCACAAATTACCGCTGTCGACCCCGAACGCCGCGCAGTGGTGCTCGACCGCACCGCGTTTTATCCGGGCGGAGGCGGCCAACCGCACGATACCGGCACGCTGGAGGTGGATGGCGTGCACTACCCGGTGACCAAGGTGACCAAAGGCCCCGAAGGTATCTGGCACCTGCTGGGCGGAGAAGAAGCGCTACCGGAAATCGGGAGCCAGGCTGCCGGCTCGCTGGATTGGGATCGGCGCTATGCCTTGATGCGCACGCACACTGCGCTGCATATTTTGTGCGGGGTGGTCTTCCGTGATTACGGCGCTCAGGTGACGGGCGGCGACATGGAACCGCTGAAAGGCCGCATGGATTTTGAATTCGAAACCATGACGCACGACCTGGTGCAGGTGATCGAAGAAGCGGTCAACCGCGAGGTGGAGAATGGACACGATATTCGCGTAGCCATATTGCCACGCGAAGAGGCCTTCCAGATCCCGGACTTGATCCGTACCAAAATCAATCTGCTGCCACCCGGTATCCCCGAAGTGCGCACCGTGGAACTGATTGGCCTGGATTTGCAGGCTGATGGAGGCACACACGTGCATAACACCCGCGAGGTGGGCCGGGTGCGGGTTGTGGATTACAAGAGCAAGGGCAAGATTAACAAGCGCATTTATATCGAGATGGAATAAGCCCGTTCGATCCGTGGAAACCCAAAAGAGCCGCGTTTGCAGCGGCTCTCTTGATGCTTACCAGCTTTGTTTCTACTTGCGCGCCGGGCGGTTCGACTTACCGCTCTTGGATGCAACCGGTTTGCCGGTTCTGCTCGCGGGAGTGGCGGCCGTCCTGGCCACATATGGAGTGTTTTGGATGCCAAAGAAGGCTTGCGCGGTGGCGATCGCCAGGCCGAGGAAGATCAGGGCCAGGTTGCGGATCATCTCATGCGCCGGCGCGGCTTCGCTGGCGCTGATCCAGATCAACAACGCGGCGATGCCGGCGATGATATAGATGACCGTATATGCGACCGCCAGCCAGTTCTGGATGTTTTCCTGTTGGAACGGCGCCAGCGCGCGCCCCAGGCCGTTCCAGAAAGTCTTGCGGGTCAGCATCCGGGTGGCGGCGCTTTGGCCCAGCCCCATGGCGGCCACGCCGCCCACCAGGCCGGCCAGGATGGTCGCCACGTAGGTATAACCTTCGGAGAACACCGGCGTGGTGTCGAGCGCCAGTTCTTCGACCATGGCCTGGCCGTACAGGTAGATAAAGCCCAGCAGCGCCGCCAGCGCCAGGAATGCACGCAGGTAAACCGAGACTTTCGAATCCATGCCGAGCCTCCGTCTGTTTGCCCTCGCTATTTGGCCCCAAGCACCAGAATCGACTCGGGGCTGAAGTAAATCTTAATCTCGTCTCCCACCTTGGGCAGGGCCATGTGCGGATCGTTGAGGGTGTCGAAGAAGATCAAGTTTTCGCCGACGCGCACCTGGATGCGCACAACCGATCCCAGAAAGGCAATCAGCACGACGGTTGCGCGGAAGTGATTCTTCTCACCGTCGCCTGGTTCCAGGGTGATGATCTCTGGGCGCAGCCCCACCAGCACGCGGCCACCGTTGGAGGCCTGCGTGATCGGTGCTGGCGCGCGAAACACCTGGCGGTCCACTTCCAGCTTGCCCGCGGCGGCATCCGCCACCGTGGCGTTGATCATGTTCAGCGTACCCACAAACGACGCCACGAACTGCGTCTTGGGGAAGTTGTAGATCTCGAACGGCGCGCCGATCTGCTCGATTTGCCCTTCACGCATCACCACGACGCGGTCAGAGAGCGACATGGCCTCTTCCTGATCGTGCGTGACGTAGATGGTTGTGATACCCATCTTCTGTTGGATCAGACGGATTTCCGTGCGCAGTTGCACGCGGATCTTGGCATCCAGCGCCGAGAGCGGCTCATCCAGTAACAGCACCTGCGGCCGGATGGCCAGGGCGCGCGCCAGCGCCACGCGCTGCTGCTGCCCGCCCGAAAGCTGGTGCGGGTAGCGCGGGCCGTAGTCATCCATATTGATCAGCTTGAGCATTTCGGCTACGCGCGGCTTGATCTCCGTGGCGGGTTTGCCGGAAACCTTCATGCCAAAGCCAATGTTATCGGCTACGGTCATGTTGGGGAACAGCGCGTAGGACTGAAACACCATGCCGATGTTGCGCTTGTTGGGCGGCACGTGAGTGATATCGGCGTTGTTGATGGTGATTTCACCGCTGCTGGCCTGCTCAAACCCGGCGATCATGCGCAGAGTGGTGGTTTTACCGCAGCCGGACGGGCCGAGGAAGGAGATAAACTCTCCCTTTTCCACATCCAGGTTGAAGTCTTCCACAGCCACGGTGGAACCAAAAATTTTGTTGACGTTGGTTAAAGTTAAGAATGCCATACGCTATTCCTGTCTTATCTACCGCGCGCCGGCGATTGTTTGCTGCCCACCCCGGTTTAGCAACTGGATTAGGCCCATAAAGGCCCAGGTGAGCAGGAAGGAAATGATTGCCAGGGATGATGATTCATACGTTTTGTTTTGGCCGATCAATGACATGTACGGCCCAAACGCGTTGACGCCCACCAGGAAACTGGCGATGGTAAACTCACCGATCACGATCGCCAGGGTGAGAAACGCGCCCGAAAGCAGCGCCGCGCGCAGGTTCGGCAGGATGATGCGCAACAAGATCGTGCCCCAGCCGGCGCCGAGCGACTGCGCCGCCTCGGTCAGCGAGCGCACGTCGATGGAAGCCAGCCCGTTATCCACCGAGCGGTACATGTAGGGCAGCGCCAGCACCGTATACGCGGCCACCAGCAGCAGATCTGTACCGATATATGTGTTGGTCAGGAAAAACGGCGGGCCGGAAAAAACCCGGATCAGGCCAAACACCAGCACGATGGCTGGGATGACAAACGGCATCATGGTAATGAACTCCACCACGCTGCGCATTTTCGGCAGCCGCAGGCGGATCCAATAAGCAGTCGGCACCACCAGCAGAACGCTGACCAGGATGGTAAGAAAGCCCATCTCCAGGGAGAACAGGAACGTCTTGTAGAACCGCGGATCTTCGAACACGCGCTGGTAGGCCAGGAAGCTGTACACGCCCTTTTTTGCGCGCAGCGAAAATTCAAAGGTAGCGATCAGCGGGATGAGAAAATACAGCACCCCGATGATAACCCACAACCAGGACCAAATGCGGCTCCGTTTCATATGCGCAGCCACCTTTCACTGCGCCGCCGCAGATAGTAGTACATCGCCATCGTGATCACCATGATGATCACCATACCCAGCGCCAGCGCGTAGCCCAAGCCCACGTTGTGCAACACATCGCCTTTGATCTGCGAGCCGATCACGATTGTGACCAGGTTGAGAAACCCCCCGGTCAACGAAAGTGCCGTAGCGTAAGCGCCGAACGCGTTTCCGAACAACAGGATGATCGTCGCCATCAATGAAGGGAGGAGAATGGGCATGGCTACCATGCGCCAGTACTGGAAGCTGGTAGCACCAAGGTTTTCACTCGCTTCGCGCCATTCTTTTTTCAATCCATCTAAAGCCGGCGTGATGGTCAGCACCATCAACGGAAATTGGAAATACATGTACGTCAGCGAAAGGCCGATGAAGGAGTACAGCGAAAAGCCTTTGTCATACAGGCTCACGCCAAAAACAGTGTTGAGGATAACCGTTACCAGGCCGGTACGGCCCAGCGTGGCGATAAACGCGAACGCCAGCGGTACGCCGGCAAAGTTGGCCGCCACGCCGGAGAAGGTCGTCAGCGCGGAGCGCACCCAACGCGGCAGCCCGCCGACGGTGATTCCATAGGCCATCAGGAAGCCCAGGATGCCGCCGCCGACCGCTGTCGCCAGGCTGATGCGGATGCTGATCCAGTACGCGCCGATAATTTCCGCCGAGAACAGGTCCAGCAAGTTTTTAAAGGTGAAGTTGCCTTGCGAGTCTTGAAACGCCCCGACGAAGAGCGAAAAGGACGGCAGCACAATGAACAAGAACGTGAACAGCAAGAACGGGACTACGCCGATCCAGTTCTTCCAGGTTCCTGCGGCGGGGCGCACCCCCTTTGCGCCCCGCACCTTTTCAGCAATTTGTGTTGTGTTATTCCTTGACATCGGCGCCGACAACGCTCATCCAATTTTCGGCGATAACCGTCTTGGCAGCGTTAATCTGGTCAATGCTGGGGAACACGGCCGGGGCGTAGAGATCGGCCGAGGGCAGCTTGGCGGAGAGTTCAGCCGGGATCGCATTGCGGGCGGCCAGGTCGTTATAGCGGATCGGGTGGCAGTAGCCTTCCAACCACTTGAGCTGGCCTTCGTCGGAATACAGGTATTCCATCCACAACTTGGCGGCATTGGGGTGCGGCGCATAGGCGCTGATGGCCTGGATGTACACGCCAGCGATCACGCCGGTCTTGGGGATCACGACTTCGATGTTGGGGTTGCCAGCCAGGGCATCCTTGTCGGCCAGGGCGTTGTAGTCCCAGCGCAGGATGACCGGGGTTTCGCCCTTGGCGACCGTCGCCTGCTTGGCAACCACAGGGACGAAGTTGCCGGCTTCATTCATCTGCTTGAAGAAATCGAGGCCGGGTTCCACATTGTCAAGCGAGCCGCCGTTGGCCAGCGCGGCCGCGTAGACGGCCATCTGCGCCTGAGCGGAAACGCGCGGGTCACCCGAGTGCGCAATCTGACCCTTGTATTCGGGTTTGAGCAGGTCGGCCCAATCCTGGGGCACATTTTCCACCACGTCGGCGTTGACTTCGAAGGCCATTACGCCGTAGTAGTCACCGTACCAGTGGCCGTCAGGATCTTTCGCATCGGCGGGGATGCTATCCCAGGTGGTCACCTTGTATGGCTGCACCAGTTTTTCTTCGATCAGTTGCGGACCAAAGCCAAAACCAACGTCGATCACATCCGGGGCCTGCGGGCCTTTGTTGTCCTTGTTGGCCTTGATGGCTTCGATTTCATCACCGGAGCCGGCATCGGGGTTGAGCTCGTTGACCGTCAGGCCATACTTGGCCTTGAAGCCTTCAATGGCCCCACCGTAGTTGCACCAGTCATGCGGCAGGGCGATGACGGTTAGCTGGCCTTCCGCTTTGGCGGCGGCGACCAACTCGGCGAGGGGATCATCGCTCGCGGCGGGAGCGGCGGGAGCGGCGGGGGCTTCCGTTGCGGCAGCCGGGGCGCAGGAGGCGAGCAACATGCTCAGAATCATCACAAAGCTTAACAACCAAAACGCGCTTCTTTTCATCTCTTTCTCCAATTCTTCGTCTATAGAGTTGCTGGATCAGAAAAACTGTGTTGTAACGCGTAATGCAACGACCGAGGGAAATAATGGGGTGAAATCTAATCGGGTTATCTTCTCCTTTACAGGCTCATATGAGATTGAAGCAAGCTGGCGCCACAGAACGCTTTTCCATGGCCGATGGTAAGGTAGCTTGCTGTACTGAAAGTGGAATCTAAAAAAAGTGTAGCACGATTTGTGTTACACGGGGGAAAATTCACCCATTTAATTCGGAGGTGTGTCCATATTACTTAAAAATCGCTGCCGGTAGCGCAGCGCCAGCAGTAAAACACCAAACTGCAAGCTCGAGGTGGCAATCGTGGAGAACTGGTCAAAGTAAAATACCAGCACGTTGACCACCGTGAGCGAAAATAACAGCCCGAAGTATAGAAATGAGAACCCGCGTTTATCGCGGCCGATGCCGAGCAGCGCCGCGCCAATGACCAGCAGCAGCCCGGCCGCCAGCTCAAGCGCCAGCATCACCGAAAACGAGTTGATCCCCAGTGCGCTGTTCACCAACTCTTCTTCCACCAGGCGCATCAGCAGCGGACCCATATCGCGCTGGTAGATCACCGCGCTGAATACCACCAGCGGGTAGTACAGCGACCAGGCCGCCAGCCCCAGCAGCGCGCCGGAGAGGATGGCCCGGTAGAGGTTACGGTTCAGGTGGCGCTTTTCAAACGCTTCAAGCCATTTCAGGAATTCCTGCCAGCGCGTGGGTGCTTCTGGCACGACTTCCAACTCGCTGGAGTGGATGAATTGCTCCAGGTTGACCGCCAGGGTCATCAGGCTCTGGTTTTTGGAGAGCCGGCGCACGTTCTCCAGGTGCCGGACGATATCGGTCTTTTCGCGATCCGACAGATCGTGATCCAGCACCTCCTGCATGTCTTCCAGCGCGTAATACAGTTCCGAGCGAAAATCGCTCGGTTTCGGCCGGCTTATGCGCAGGTACAGCGCCGCGGTGAGCAGGAAGAAGATATAAATAATCGGCGCGGCCCACGGGAAGAAGTAATCGTTGGTGCTGGTGATAAACTTACCCACCTCGTCGATGAACAAGCCTACCCCGATGCCCGAAAACAGGGCGCTGAGATTGAAGGCCCAGCGATTGGCAAACAGGAGCGGCAGCAGGCTGGCGATAAACAACGACAGCCCGCCCCACAGCACGTGCGCGATATGCAACCCGCCGCCGCCGAGCTGCGGATACCCGGTGAGATACAAAAACAGGCGCGTGACGGAGACCGAAGCCGCAAAGCTCAACATCGTGATGAGCAGGTATTCCTCCGCCCTCTGCCTGCGAATGGGCGTGCGGATCTGTGTCCCATTGTTTTTCTTCACAACTGTAATTATAACCCCGTGACCAACGCATGCAAATTGAGGAGCACCGCCAGGCAGGGGATCCCGTCCGAGCGCGCAAACAGCCCCTCGAGAAACGAGGGGCTGTGTAAAACCGATTGGTGGTAATTACAGGCGCGGCAGGACGATGGACTGCTGACCCTGGTACTTGCCCTTCTTGTCCGCGTACGAGCGCTCGCACTGCTCGTCGCCTTCAAAGAACAGCACCTGGGCTATGCCTTCATTGGCATAGATTTTGGCCGGCAGCGGGGTGGTGTTGGAGATTTCCAGGGTGGCGTAGCCTTCCCATTCCGGCTCAAACGGGGTGACGTTGACGATAATGCCGCAGCGTGCGTAGGTGCTCTTTCCCAGACATACGGTCAGCACGCCGCGTGGTATGTGGAAATACTCGACCGTGCGCGCTAGCGCGAACGAATTGGGCGGGATGATGCACACATCGCCCTGAAAATCGACCATCGAACGGCTGTCAAAGCTCTTGGGGTCAACAATGGCCGAATAAACGTTGGTGAAAATCTTGAACTCGTCCGCCACGCGGATGTCATAGCCGTATGAGGAAACGCCGTACGAAATGACGCCCGGCCGCACCTGCTGATCCGCGAACGGTTCGATCATATGCTGTTCCAAGGCCATCTTGCGGATCCAATGATCTGGTTTCAGTCCCATGCTGTGTTCTCCCGTAATTTTAAGTTTTATGAAAGCGGCAGTTTCCCGCGCTCGATGAGTACCTGGCGGATTTCCCGCTCAACTTCGCTGACGCGCTGTTCCAACACAGCCAGCTCCATCAGCATCGGTTCGGCATAGCTCTGGTCGCTCAAGCTGATTGAATTGGTGCGCACATTCAGGCCCGCGCCGGTGATCGCGGCGCGCGCCAGGGCGGCGGCCGTGCCGCCGTCACTGATGGCGTTCAGATTGCCATTGCTGATCACTTGCAGCGCCAGGTCGATGATCTGGGCGGACTTCTGTGCCACCAGGAAGGGCACGTCCATGGCCTTACGCGTGGCCTGTTCCATCGCATCCGAGCGAGCCGCCTGCTGTTCTTCCGTTTCTTTGGGCATGCGCATGGCAGCCATAATGGCGTCAAACGCGGCTGCATCCTGCTCCACGGCGCGGGTCAAATCGACGCGCAAAGCCTCGGATGTTTCGATGATTTCCCACATCTGCGATTCGACTGCGGCGTATTTCTTCTTGCCTACGGTCAGGCGCGCCACCATGGAAACCAGCGCGGCGGCCTGCGCGGCGGTGAACGCCGACGCCGACCCGCCGCCGGGGGTAGGCGTGCCCGAGGCAAGCTCGTCGATGAAGCCGGTTCCGGTTGGCGGGGCGCTTTCGGCGCGCGCCGGGCCCTGGCGTAGCCGGGTTTCGAGGATCTGCTGCGGCTCAAAGCCATCCAGTTGCAGGTACCAGATGGACGCGTCGTTCAATGCTTCCTGCGGGACCAGGCCGACCAGCTCGGTGTGATGAATGTTGACCCCATAGCGCTGGGCTTCACGTCGCACCATCTCTACCACGCGCGCGATGGGCGACTGGCGGAAATTGGTCAGGTTCATCGATACCTGCGCCAGACCTTCCACCTGCAGCCCCAGCGCCTTGACAAAGCGCATGCCGCCGTTGGAGTGGCGCACGGCGCGGCCGATCTTCTGCGCGATACTGATATCCGAAGTGGTCAGGTACACATTAAACGCGATCAGCGGCTGGCGCGCGCCGATGACGATGGCGCCGGCCGGGCCGACCGCGGCCGGCCCAAAGTCGGGCGCGCGGTTGGGGTTGGTGCCGATCTCCAGCTTGAGGGCTTCATACTCGCCGCGGCGGATATTCTCCAAATTCTGGCGTTCGGGGCGTGTGGCGGCGTCTTCGTACAGGTAGACCGGGATATTCAGCTCGCTCCCCACGCGTTTTCCCAAGCGGCGGGCGATCTCCACGCATTCCTGCATGGTGATGTCGCTGATGGGGACAAACGGTACCACGTCGGTGGCGCCCAGGCGCGGGTGCTCGCCGGTGTGATGATCCAGGTCGATCAGCTCAGCCGCGCGGGCGATCGAGCGGTACGCGGCCTCTTCCACCGCCGCCGGACTGCCCACAAAGGTGAGCACGGTGCGGTTGTGATCCATATCAGAATGCCGGTCGAGCAGGGTAACTCCCTCGACAGAGGTGATTTCTTTGATAATCGCTTCAATCACTTCGGGACGGCGTGCTTCAGAATAGTTGGGGATACACTCTACAACAGGAACAGCCATAAAATCCTCTCTGGAATGGAATAAGGTTATTATAAATCACAACCGCCATGATCTTGTACAATAGAGGTGGATGGAATGGAAAGTACAAAGTAAGGAAGGGACGTATGTGTGGTCGTTTTACACTCACTTTAGATGTAGACGAAATTCGCGAAGAATTAAAGTTAGGCGATTTTCCGCCCGATTGGGGTGGGCGCTACAATATTGCGCCCAGCCAGCCGGTGGCGGTGGTGGCCGACGCGGGCACGCGCGCAGTGGAAATGATGCGCTGGGGTCTGGTGCCTTCGTGGGCCAAGGATATGTCCATCGGCAACAAGCTGATCAATGCTCGCGCGGAAACGCTGGTCGAGAAGCCCTCCTTCCGCAATGCGTTCCAGCGGCGACGTTGCCTGATTCTGGCCGACGGGTTCTTCGAGTGGAAGAAAGCCGAAAACAAACGCGGCCCATCGCAGCCGTATTACTTCCAGCGCGTGGGCCACAAGCCGTTTGCCTTTGCCGGGTTGTGGGAGTTCTGGCGCTCGCCGGAAGGCGAGCCGCTGCGCAGTTGCACGCTGATCACCACCGCGGCCAATGACCTTGTGGCCCCGATCCACGAGCGCATGCCGGTGATGCTGGCAGGCGACCGCGCCTGGGAGTGGATGCAGTTGACCGGCCAGGAAGCGCTGCTGGATTTACTCAAGCCGTTTCCGCCGGACGAGATGGTGGCCTACCCGGTGGGTAAGCTGGTGAACGATCCCACCGTCGACGCGCCCGAGGTGTTGCTGCCGGCAGGAGATTAGGCAATTTTTTCGGAATGCTTGACAGCCGGGGTATATCTGATAAAATATTCTTCGTCAGGCCCCCATGGTCTAGTGGTTAGGACACGGCCCTTTCAAGGCCATAACTCGAGTTCGAATCTCGATGGGGGCACTGAAACGAGAGACGCGCAAGCGTCTCTTTTGTTTTCATTGATAACTTGACCTGACGGGAATCTCGATGGGGGCACTGAAACGAGAGACGCGCAAGCGTCTCTTTTGTTTTCA
>CALDSL010000221.1 GCA_937920255.1 uncultured Anaerolineaceae bacterium
CTCTCCGCCTTATTTTTTAAACGCAATAAAACCGTTACCTTCGGCCGTCAGGTTCAAATCCCACCCTCTCCGCCTTATTTTTTAAACGCAATAAAACCGTTACCTTCGGCCGTCAGGTTCGAATCCGGCTCTATCCGCTAAGAAGGTGTTGAGAAATTCCTCAACGCTTTTTTTGTTTTCATCTCTTCTTCACGCTTGGGTTTCACCCAAATTCGCTATGTTCAAAATATCTGTTGTATACTTGCATATCCTTACCCGATCATCCAAAACAGCAAATTTACGCATCTGTTTTTCGCCCACGGCGGATCTCTTCAACCGTTGGACGTGCGATTACGACTCCTTTCAGGAACCACAAGAAACCCGAGGCCGAATGAACAAACCCATCATAATCATCGGAATCATTTTGGGGCTTCTCGCTCTGTGCGTCGTTACGATCATCCTCTTGACCCCCTGGATGGATCGCAAAGGCGCTACCACGCAAGAGCAGACAGCTTCCCTGCCGGGCGATGATCTCATTGCCAATCCGGTTCGAACGGCAAACCGCGCGATCACCGTCCGCGCGACCCCACAGCAAATCTACCCCTGGATTATTCAAACTGGGGCCGATAAAGCCGGCTTTTACTCATACACCTGGCTGGAGAACCTGGTCGGCTGCAAGATGGCGAAGGATGAACAAATTCGTGAAGAATGGCAGAATCTTCAGGTTGGCGATCTGATGAAAATGTGTGACAGCGAGCCTGCCCCGCCGCCTTATGAGGTTGCTATGTTGGTTCCAGATACCGCCGTCGTTTTTGGTCACCGCGATCAGGACGAATGGGTGGATTTGTGGTCCTTTGTGCTCACCCCACAACCCGATGGCTCGACGCGTTTGATTGCGCGCACGCAAACCAACATGACCGGTGGCTTCTGGGAAATCATCCGCCCAATTTCATTTATGATGGAACAGAAAATGCTGGCTACAATCAAACAGCTTGCGGAAAGAAACGCGGATTGAAGAGTTTGAAATAAGACTGCCATCACTGTGATGGTGTTTCTCGTTTGAAAATCTTCCATTGCCCCGGTTCTGCCTGGGCGATAAAATGGACAGGGGTTGGATGCAGTTGAGGGGAGATGATGCCGTGGTAAGTACTTGAGCCACGCCCACCCTCTCCACAGAGCCAAATGGTGAATACAGGCCACAAGACACGGAGACGGGCTCTGCGCTATTGCGCGAACGCGTCTCCGTGTCTACTTAATGTTCGTTTCTATTCAATCAGATTTACTTATTGAACTTAAACAAGGCCGTGAACCCGTCGCCAGACCAGGTACCCATCTTCAAGGTAATCTGCTTGCAGGTGTTGGCGTAGGATTTCTCGGTCTTCCAATTGAGTTGGTAGTACCCATCTCCCAGGTTTTGCAGCAGGGTGGTACCCGAGGTATACGTCTCAATCTGGTCCGTAGGGATACCGGCCTGGCAGGCATAAGCGCTTACATTCAACACAACGCTGGCGGGATCCAGATTCGTCACCGGGTCGCCCGCCGCATCCAGCAGCCGCCATTTAAGCGGGATCATCTGCCCGGCCTTGGCAGTATTGAACACGCCGCCCAGGTCAACCGGCGCGCTGAAGCCACCTGACTGGTACACGGGCTCGTCAGCATTGACTGTCTGGCCACCCGGTAGTGTCGCCGTGCCGTCTGTATAAGGGCCAAAAAGCGCGGGCAATTCTGCGGTAATTTCGTGCGATCCCGCTGCAAGGGAGGAAATCGTGCAGGTCACCGGGTTTGGCGCAGGCTCTTCCGCCTCTGGGTTATACTCCAGCCATACATCCACGCAGCCGGGAATGGCGGCCCCATCGACTTTGAACGTAACCTTACCCCATGGCGCGGGCCAATTTGCGACCGTCGCGCTGGAGCCGAGGCTAAAGGTCACCTCCTGCCCTTCCGATGAGGGGTTCAGTGAGGAAGTGAGAGTCAACGAGGGGACGGTCTTGATCCAGAACGCGCGTTGGACTTCGACTGTCGCTCCAGCCATGTCAGATACATAGACATCCAACGTCACCTGACCCGCCTCGGCCGGCGTGCCGGCGACGACGATATTTCCGCTACCGGTGTCGAGAGCCAGTCCGGCGGGCAGCCACTGCTCGCTGCCGGTGGTGAAGGTGTAGGGTGGCATGCCGCCGCTCACCGTGATGGTCTGGTTATAGGCGGTGTTCAGGCTGCCATCCGGAAGGCTCAATGGGTCGAACTGCATCGGCGGATTGATCGAAAAATCTTCCCAGATCTGATAGAGCAGACCGGAGGCAGTGGTAACATCGACATGGGTGTAAAACGTGCCTGTCTCGGTTGGCGTTCCGCTGAGGGTGATGGTGCCCGCCTGGGGGTCGAAGGCAGCGGATACTCCCGCCGGTACCGACCAGCTGGAGGTTGGGGTGAAGGTGTAGGGGGTATCTCCGCCGGTCACGGTCATGGTTTGCGCGTAAGGAACGCCCTGGACGCCATCCGGGAAACTGGCGGGGGTATGTACCAGAACGATCCAGTGGATCCCGATATCCATGCCGGTCAAATTTCCCGTCAGGGCAGCGAACGGCGCGGGCAGTTGAGTGATTTCGACGCCCGGAGACAGCGGCTCAACATAAACCGATACGCTAAAGCCCGCGGGAAGGCCGCCATCAGGTGGGGTCAGGGTGAACTGGAAGCTGCCATCCGCGCTTGTTTCAGCGGTTAGGGAACTGAAGGGGGTCTGATCGATATTCAATAAGAGATAGACGGGAGCGTTTTCAATGCCCAACTCACCAGCATCGCGACTGCCATTCCCATTTAAGTCGTCGTACACCACGCCGCTGATGACGTAGTCGCTGGGGATGGTCGTCTCCTGGAACTCGTACGCTCCGACATCACAGGCAGTTCCCTGCGGGCGGGTCACGCCGCGCTGGTCGGTGGCGGGGCACTGGCTGCTATCGGCGGCGTCGATGGCCGGGGAGCCAGGCAGTAGTTGGAACGTTTGGGTTGGCCCGCCGTAGCTGCCCAGTGCGTTCATCCCAGTAGACAGGGTGGAAAGATTGGTGAAGCCTGTTCCGCAGCTGTCGTCGTCCGCCAGGTTGCTTCCGGCGATGATAGGAGTGGTCTGCCAGTAGTAGCAATTTTCACCCGTGCTGCCCTTGACCAGGATGTTATTGTAGATGTCCTGGGGGTAGTAACTGCTGGAGACAGCGCCGCCGATTACGGCCTGATTTCCCACAAAGGTGTTGTTGTTGATCGTTGCGCTGGAAAAAGATGCGACCGCGCCGCCCCAACCATACTCCCAATCCACACTGTTGCCGGAGAAGGTGTTGTTGGTCAGGGTCAGCGAGCCCTGGTCGGAATACATCGCTCCACCCCTTCCCCACGCGCTGTTGGCAGAGAACGTGCTGCCGGTCACAGTCAGATACCCGGTATTGTGAATTGCGCCGCCAGAGCCTGCATCCGTTCCTTCCGCCCGGTTCGCGGTGAAGGTGCTGTCCTTCACCGTTAATGTTCCGCCATTTTGGATCGCGCCGCCATCCACCCCCAACCCATTCGTGAGGGTCAGGTTTTGCAGGGTGGCGTTGGCGCCCGAATAGAGTTTGAACAGTTGAGTGTCTCCAACGCCGTCCAGGTCGCTGTCGCCGTTGATCACGATCCGGTGTTCTCCGCCGTCAACGATCGCCTTCCGGTTGATCTCCAATGGGCTGGAAAGCCGAATCTCGTAATCGCCATCAAAATTAATCGGGTAACATAGGAAGGTGTCCAGCAGCTCCCGCAGGGTTCCCGCGCCGCTGTCGGCAGCGCTGGTCACGGTGCATGGATAGGCGACATCTTCATAGTAGATATTCGTCAAGCGGAATGCCACGCTCAAAGCGCCGCTCGCCGCCGCCACAACATTGTACGTTCCGGCCACGCCGTCCGCAAATACCGGTTGAGAGATCGTGGCGCTGTTGATGGTAATGATCGAAGGCCACCAGCCTGGGTAACCTTGCCGGAGTATTGCTCCCGGGTACGAGGGGGCCGTGAATTTTATCTTGCCGCCGATCACCGGCTCCAGCGGGTTGTTGGCAATGATGGTCAGCCCGAGAGGCTCCGCAAAGGCGGTGTTTACATAGGTGGTTTGCGGCGTCCCGGTGAGATCGCTCAGCACAAATCCCTGCGACTCGAACGCGCCAGGGTCGCACTCCATGTATGGCCTGGGTTGGCCGCGCTGGTCTCCCGTATAACAGAGCGTGTAATCCCCGGTATTGATGATCGGGTTGCCTGGCAGCAGAGGAACAGTCTCTGTATCTCCACCGTAGTCGCCCAGTGGTCCAATCAAATCTGTGTCAAATTCGATCGCAAGTGGGGGACAGTATGAATCATCTGCCCAACTGCCGTTTGCAGATGCCTGGTCAACGAAAAACAGGGGATCATCGATATTGTCGCACGGCGCAGAGCCGTAGATCGGCTCAACAGCATCATTGTTCATCAGCAGCGTGTTGTAGAATTCATACTGGCTGGTCGAAGAGCTGCCATAGTTGTTCTGAGCGATAGCATTTCCCTTACCCTCGTAGGTGTGGTTCCATGCGACCGTGCTGTGGCGCAGCTTTACGCGGGTTGAATGGTTGAAGATACCGCCGCCGGCGACGCGGGCGGTATTATTGGCAACGGTGCTGTTGATCAGTTCCACTGTGCCGTCATAATTGGCGATGCCGCCGCCATTACTTCCGGGATTATCTGCACGATTGTTCGAAATCGTGCTGCCTCGAACCATCAGGTTGCTGTTGACATTCAGGATGCCGGCGCCATCGGCTACGTTGATATAATAACCTGCTCCCGCTTCCCATCTGTTATAAATTTCAATGGGCTGGTCCGCGCCTTTGGTGATGGTTAAGTGGTCCAGGATTGCCGAAGCATAGGTGATGATAAACACGCGCACCTGATTCTCGCCGCTGATGACTACTTTGTGAGGCGTACCGTCAATGGTTACGTCCCGATCAACCCACAAGGTACTGGCCAGCGGGATGACCATATCACCGCTGAATTCAATCGTATCGCAGGTGGTGTCTGCCAGCAGCGCGCGCAGCGTACCTTCACCGCTGTCTGCGGCGCTGGTCACCGTGCAGGTGGCGGCCTGAGCTGGCCGGACAGGCGAAAACCCCTGCATGCACACCGCCAGGATGGTGACAATACAAAAAACCTTCCAAAGTTGCGTTCCGGTTTTCCACATCATTTCATTCCTCCATTGGAACCAGATTTCGAAATTGATCTTCGGGATTGCGTACAGAGCTTGCTCAGGCAAAGCGACAGCGTGTGAGCCAGGGCTTCCATTGTTTCGAGATCAATGGTTTTTAGCCAGGTTTTTTCGCTCTCAAGCAGTTCATAGCCCGCCAGGGTCGACTCGGGAGCAGCCAGCAGAGCCTCCCGAAAGCTGGCATCCAATGCGATCTTCCCCACGACCCATTCAAGCGCTTGTGTTGACATCGATCCTCACTCGAAAAAAAGAAGCCGGTTTGATCTGCTCAAACCTGCTTCTATCATCGCGCTTTGCTTTCGCTTTTCCTGTGCTGTTTGCTACAGGGAATCTGTCCCCTTTGTTACAACTTTTCCATCGTCTGTTCTTCTGCCAGCCGCTCCAACCCGGCATAATCCAGAATGGCTACGGTCTGTCCCCGGACCTCAATCAGGCCCAACTGCTGCAACCGTTTCATCGCCTGGTTTAACCGCCCCCGGCTGGCGCCAACCCAGCCGGCAAAGTCTTCCTGGCTGATGGGCACCTGGAAAATATGCTCCTGGTTGGCATTTTTCTTGGCCAGGCGTAACAGCATCGTTGCCAGCCGGCCGTTCAAGTCGAGCGTGGAAAACATGCGACTATGCAGGAGCAATTTTCTGGATATGATCAACAGGGTGCGGTAAACATTGCGCGCAAACTGGGGGGATGCATCGAACATCTGGAAGAAGTCTTCCCGCCCAATGCAAAGTAAAACCGTGGGCACGACCGCCGAGGCCCCGATCACGCGCAACTGGCTTTCCTGCAGGGTCGGCAGGCTGAAGGCCTCCGGCGGGCTGGCCAGATTGAGAAGTATCTCCTGGCCGGAGGCCGTGCTGAAAAACATGCGCACCAGTCCCGATTCGACCAGGTAGGCATTGGCGCCTGGGTTGCCGGGGTAAAAGACATAGGCGCCCCTGACAAACGAGCGCTTGACGATGGCGCTGGCCAGGCGCGCCAACTCCGCCTCGTTCAAACCTTCAAAGAGCGGGTAATTGCGAATTTGATCAACGCTGACCATGGGAAACCCCTGCTTATCTACTATTTTACACACGATACGGGAGTTATGCAGCATGCAAATTGCGCGCAGAATTGCCGTATCCGCCATCAATGCAGGCGTTTCCCATGCCCAAGGCCCTCCTGATACCCCCACGCCGCCCCGCTGGTCATTGATGTGCGCCCCAATGCCAAAGTGCAGTTCGAACAAAGGCCAAAAAGCCTGTATCTGTTTTATTCCACGCACCTCAACCGCCCATATTGTATTCTTCCCCCCGCCCCGTTATACTAAAGTTGAACCATCCTGCAAAACTTCTCTTTTCGATGACAACTTGATACGCTCGGCAGCGCGATGGAAGGGGGTTGTGATGGCGAAACTGCGGTCTGTGCTGGTCATCTTCTGCCTGTTGTGGCCGCTTTCGACGGCCTCCGCGCTTCCCCAACGCGCACAAAACCAGCCGGATCAATTTTGCTGGTGGCAGACTGCCGGCGATGATGCCCGAATGGCCACCACAATCCCCGAAGCCACTGCCACCCGCGATGGCAACTCCATCGCCACCGCCTATCCGCACGCCGGTAATTTCGGCTGCGGCACGCAGACCCTTGAAACCACCCACACCTGGACCGAGCCGCCCTCGCAGTTGAACGTCGGCAAGGAAATCTCCTTCGAGGTCAGCGCCGCCTGGAATTTGGTCGGAACGCGCGAATGCACGTCCCTGACCGCCGGAGTCCACACCTCGATCACGGCCGGCGTCACCACCATCGCCGCCAAACGCAGCAATATTCTCATCAGCAAAGAGCCGAGCGATTCGGTCTCCAACGCCGGCAGTTGGGTGGTACCGGTGGGCACCCAGCCGGGCGATAAGCTCACCATCCTGGCCAACGCAAACACCGGCGCCGGCGGCGGGACGGTCACCTACACCTATGAGTACACCTGCATGGACGTGGCGGATGAAACTCAGCAGGCCAGCAAGAAAACCAAAACGCCAAAACCAACCGAAACCCCCTGGGCTGGCGCCGTCTGCAAGGAATACTCGCCCGATGGCCAGGGCTACACGCGCGAGAATACCTGGGGCGATTCCGGCTGCCGGTTTTCCGATTTCAGCGGTGAGGTCATCGTCTACCCCTGCTATGACCCACAGGGTGCCGCGCCCGCCGAATTCGAAATGGCGCTCAGCAAAGGCGATGTCATCCAGACCGAGGCCGAAAGCATCGCCATCCTGTCATTCGCCGATATGACCACCTTTCATATGAAGCCTTTTACCAGGGTCTTTCTCGAAGTGGCTCCGGCAAGACAAAGCAATTTTTCTCTGTTGTATGGCAAAGTCATGGCAAACGTAAAAAAGATGATCGAAACCGGCGAGATGAACGTGGTCACCACGGATGCCGTTTCGGGCACCAAGGGCACCATTTTCAGCGTGGAGAAGACCGCTCAGGGCACGATCCTCAAAGTTATCGATGGCACGGTTTCGTTCACCTCGCGGGTAAGCGGGCAGAGCGTCGATGTCCATGCCGGCCAGCAGATCCAGGCCAGTGCGCTGGGCTTGGGCCAAATTACGCCGCTCGACATCCAGTCCGAAATTGCCGCCTGGCCCGAAGCCGGGCTGTCCTTATCCGAGGAACTTCCGCTCCCGTCCAGCCCGGCAGCAGCCGGCCGCCCCAAGTGGATGCGGTGGGTCTACATCGGGGCCGGCATTCTCGGCTGTTTCGCCGCGTTGATGGTTCTCGGCTCGCTCGTTGGTTTATTCCTGTGGCGCAGGAAGCATGCGCGCAGATAAAAAATGGGCGTAGAATAGAAGTATCCGCCATCCGTGCAGGAGATTCCCATGCCCAGGCCCCCCAAACCCAGCCTTCCACCCGAATACACACAAACCGCCCTGCTGGTCATCGACGTGCAGGACGGCATGTTCCATAAATCCACCCCGGTTTATCAGGCCGGCCAACTGATTCAAAACATCAACGCCCTGGTCGAGCGCGCCCACCGCTGCGGCGCGCCGGTGATCTACGTTCAGCACGCCGGCCAGCGCGACCTGGTGCGCGGTACCCCCGGCTGGCAACTCCACCCGGACCTGCGCCCCCTGGAAACCGACCCGGTCGTCCACAAAGAGCAGGGCAACGCCTTTGAAAACACGACCCTGGCCGAGATCTTAAACGCCCGCCAGGTGGGACGCGTGGTGGTGACCGGCATGGTCACGCACGGCTGCGTCAAAGCCACCTGCCTGGGCGCGCGCGAACTGGGCTACCCGGTGACGCTGGTCACCGACGCTCACAGCAGCTTCAGCCAGGATGCCGCCGCCCTGATCGAAAAGTGGCACGCCACGCTCAGCAAGGAAGGCGTCACCCTGCTCCCCACCGTTGAGGTGCAGTTCGTATAGCTGCCAGAAAAACGGTCGCACGCAATCGGCTCCGTAGAATGCGAAAACAAATACCCTCCCTCGCGGGAACGTCCTTGCGGGAGCATCCCTGCGCGCCTGCGGTGCAAAGAGCCTCACTCAATCTGAAAGGTATCGCCGGGCACAGTCTGGCGTGATGCGCGCTCCAGGTGATCTGTTCCAGCTTTGGCAAGGCCGTACAGCTCCACCAACATGGGTAGCATACCCACCAGCCAGAAGAAAAACGCACCGGCGCGCAGCGCCGCCTGAACATTGGGTAGGAACAAGCCCAACCAGAACAATACACTGCCTGTATGCATCGCGGTCAGGCTCCACCAACTGCCGCCTGGCGCAGGCGGGCGATTGGGCCGGAATACCTGGTTGAAGAAGTATGGGATCACCGCCAGGAGAAAGGTCAGGATCCAGCCGAAGATCAGAATTGGCCCGCCGTTTCCCGCCACCTCACCGACCGGAAAGCGATCCGAGGCTTTGGCAACGATGAATGGCGCGACCAGCGTGGGAATCAACATCCACAGGTACGAACTGACGAGATGCGCGCCGCCGGGATGGCGTAGTCCGCGCTCACGTACCACCATGCGGATGAATGCGCCCAGCAGGAGCAATGTCCCCAGCGTATGCAGGCCGAGACCATATACAGCCGGCCAACCAATGTCCAGCCAGGGGCCGGTGACCAGGCCCAACGCACCCACTGCCATTGCGCCAAACACCGCCATATCCACGCGGATTTTTCCAAAGATGAGCTGTTTTGCCAGCCCCGGAAATAGATCGAAGATCAGTCCGGCAAAAACCAGTGCGGTATACCCCCACAGATTGGTGTGGACATGCACTTCCTTTGGGATGGCAATGCGCAGCGGCTCAGACCAGCCGATCCAAATACCCGTCCCCACCAGTACACCCACCAGCAGGTACATCAGACCGCCCAGGTAGAAGCGGGTGGTTGAGTAGGTGGAGCATACCTCTCGCCCTTTCACTGCCAGTGCAGAACGGCGCAGGCCAATCAGGTCCTTCATCAGCGCCAGCACCGCCAGAAAGATCATGGTTCCCCCGGTGATAATGGAATCACGCTGGATGCCTGGTAAGCCAATCAGCAGGATGACCAGCCCGCCGTTATAGATCAGCCATGCGATCCAATTCATCTTCGGCTTTGGCAGGTTCAACCCCTTGGTGGTCAGCGCAGGGAGCACGCCAAAAACCAGTTGGGTCAATACGCCCAGGGTAATGAAGTGAACGCGCATCCACTTGAGCCCGGCCAATTGAGGCACCCAGCCCAGGCTGGCAATGCTCGAATCGAGCGTCACCAGCGCGGTGAGCAGCAGGTACAGCCCGGTCATCAAAAAATACGGTGCTTGCATCATTTTCTCCCTTTTTCGGGCTACGCCAACCGCACGGCCATAAATACAAGCTGCGTTTCAGCCAGCAGGCCGCGCCGCGCACCTTCGTCCATTACGATCACCACTCCCTGCTGCACAGGGAACTGCGCGTCATCCACGGTCATCACGCCCATGCCTTCCAGAAAATGATATACCGCCGCCGCCTCCGGATGCACCGGGATTCGCTGACCCGCCTTTAATCCGGCAATGATCACCCGCACGCGGTCATTTTCGATCATGTTTTGTGGATTGGGCCGTTCGTCGCCATACACTACAAAATCCTGCCACATGGCCGTCATCGTCATTTCCATCGCAACCTCCTCTATACCTGCAAGCAGTCCAACACGAACTGATACCACCATCCTACCCGGACGTTCCGGCAAATTCTTCGACTTTGGTCGGTTTTTGGGGGTACCTTCTAAAAAACCGACCAAAGTCGTCGCCCTTGTGCAAAGCAAGCCGTATCCTTGGCGAAAGAAATCAACAATCAAGGAAGACAAGGGAGGGACTTGCATAACAAGCATGAACGTACAACAGTGCAGCGCGATGAAAAGAGAAGCTGTAAAACTGATGGCCCAATTCCAGGTCGTGATTCCCGGCCGCCCTGGCGTGGTCGCATCTGTTCGCCGAGGAATGACGGTCCACTGTAGCGAAGGCAGGCAGGTAGCAAATGTGGCCGCGGTAGCGGTTGGGTTACAGAATGAGCAGGTTTTCTGCTTAATCCTGGGCTACTTACCCCAAAAAGAACTGTACCAATCCGTGCCAATCAGTTGGATCGACCGGGTGGAGGGCGAGTCGGTTATCTTAAATGTTTGTTTTGATCAAATTCAGGAGCTGCCAGAATGGTATCCCGTTTAAGCGCGAGCCATCGCGTCACGGCTGCTGAGGAAGGTCGGACATCTCTGCCAGCGCTTCCAACCTGGGGCGATCGAGGATCACAATCTCACTGCGCGTTACCCGCAAAATACCCTGCTCGACCATCTTTCGCACCGTGCGGCTGACAACATCCGGAACGGTACCCAGACGCGCGGCCATTTCGGCTTGGGTTGCCGAGCGTTTGCGTTGGATCACATTGTTCCGCTGCTCATCCAGTAGCAGGCGCGCAAACCGGCTCTCTACTTTCCGCAGCGATAAATCCTCAACCAGCGTAATCAGGTGCAGCACCCTGCCGGCCAAATCCTGGATAATTACGCGAGCCAGGGGTGGATGATTTTCCAGCAATTCCTGCATCTTCCCATATGGGATCATCCACACGGATGACGGTTCCAGAGCGGTCACGGTGGCAGGATTGGGTGTTGCCGTAAATACGCTAACAGCGTTGAACACATCCCCACCACCCAGGAACTGCAAAATTTGCTCGCGCCCATCCAGCGAGATCTTGGATACTTTCAGCCAGCCATCTTCTACAATATGCAGCCCATCGGCAGGCTCGCCTTCCAGCAAGATGATCTGGTTTGGCTCATACTTCCTGTGCATGGCTGCCCGCATAATCGCTTCGAGAGTCTGTGCATCCAAGTTCTTGAAGTACGCCTGGGAGGTGAACAACTCTGCGACTGCGTGCGCTTTCTCAGCCATAGGATCATCCCTCCTTAATATTCCCTATTTCATCGTACCACGATTGTATTCAAAACCGACAAAAGTCGTAGAACGGACGTGACGGATTCCGTACATTCAAGCCAGCAAGTGGAAATGGATCGGTATTTGCAGGAAGGTGGAATATGGCGACACAAACCGTGACAAAGCGTGAAACCAAAACCGGCATCACATTAACCGGCTGGCTCAAAATCGGATTAAAAACAGCATTGTTTAGCGTGATGACCGTGTTGATCGTTCAGGCCCTTGCGGTGGCTATCTGGCCGGAAATTCGAACCTTCAAGCCGCTGGACTCGTATCCGCGCTCCGCGCTCTTTACCCTGATTCCCGCGCTGGGTGCAACGGCCGTTTTTGCCTGGCTGGTCCGGCATCAATCCCAACCGGATAAGAAGTTCATCATCCTATCGGCGCTGCTGTTGCTTCTCAGCTTTATCCCCGACTATGCCCTGCCCCTGGAGGGTAAAACATTGCTTGGCAGCAGCGTGGCGGCATTGATGCACCTGGTGGCTGGAATAGTAACGGTAACGACAATCGTCACAGCGTATCGAAAACAGGCGGCTTGATTCATGCCATGATTTCCGCAGGGATCTACTGCCCATGCGATGGAAAGGGAAGAGTGATACCATGAAGAAAAATTTGAATAAGCTGGCTGCGATACTGGCCGTGATCATCGGCGCGATGGCTGTGTACGCGGGCGGAAAAGTGCTCTTGGGGATCGACCCGGGATACTACGTGATCGATTGGCTACCAGTCTACAACTTTGGCATAGGGTTGATTACCGTCGTTTTCACCGCCGTTCTTCTGTGGAAAAATCATCCATACGCACGAACGATCGCGGGCGCCACACTCGCGGCGCACGCCATCGTGATGATGATTCTTCAAACAACCTACCAGCAAGAAGTTGCTGCGCAGAGCATCATGGCAATGACCATCCGGATCGTTGTGTGGATAGCCATCCTGGTTCTGCTATGGATCCACTCGCGGAGCAGTAAAGGGGTCCAACATGGGATTGGAACGAAAGCAAAGGAAACGCAGTTTGAATAAAACGAGAACAAAAAGACCCCGAAGCTGTCAAACTGTGTGACCATGCGAGCGTCTCTTCTTTGATAGTTCATAAGCTTGCAAGTCATTGAGCCGTGAGCGGTCATCGTAGAGACGCAAAATCTTGCGTCTCATACGTATCAAGCTAAGACATTTTTGCCTCTCCCCGCTAGAGGACGAAGACGTTAAAGTGACCCAACCAGCGGGGAGAGGTGCGGTGAGGGGCTTTTTGGCGCGAATTTTACCCCTCACCTAACCTCTCCCCGCTGGAATTTGGCCAAAAAATCACCTTGTTCGCCGTGCGGGGAGAGGGATAAGAGCGTTAGCTTGATACGTATGAGACGCAAAATCTTGCGTCTCTACCTCCACCGATCGTGTTGCGTGGCCCACTGGGCTGCGCCCACACATCGTCCCGCATCGTCCCGATGTTCCTACGGGAATGTCCTTACGGGAGGCCATGCTCCCGTAAGGACATTCCCGTAGGAACATTCCCGAAGGACACCGGGACGGTGCGGGACGATGCGGGGCGATGTGCGCATGAGGGAGGGTACATTCTACGCGATCTTCGCGGTTCGATCCTTTTGCGCGTCCCACAAAGCGCGACCGGCTTATCGCGTTCTGGATACGCTCTGCGCCGGGATGCGGCTGGCTTGCGGCGATAAATATTCCTCTGGGATCGGCGGACGGTTGGTATTTTCGATAATCAAGGTCTTGAGGTCAGATAGCCGCACGCGGCGGGCATGTTTGGGATTCTTGATCGAGGGGTCGCGGTAGCCGGGGATCTGGCCGCGCGTCATGCGTTGAGACAAAACACTGAGCGACATGCCGCTAATTTCCGACGCTTCGCTCAGTGTTATCAGTTGATCATGGTTGGCCCACACCTTGGCGCGTAACAGCATAAAGCCCACGGGCGTAGCCCAAAAAGCCTCGGGCGTTTTGTGCGAGAACGGCCCCTGGTTCAGCCATGTCTCCACCGCATCACAGTCTTCCAGCGTCTGCGCGGCCTGGTCTTCTGACCACGGGTAGATGCGCAGCCGCGACTCGGCCTCTTCCACCGCCTCGGCCACCTCGGCAATGCGCGCCAGCCGCTGCCCGATGCCTGACCCCAACAGCAGGTCCACCGGCGCTTCGCCGATCTGCACCGCTTCGCCGGTCGCCGCCGCCAACTGCGTGTTGACCGCCGTCCACCAATCAACCAGGATGGTTTTAATTTCTTCTTCTGCTTTCGCGCTGATACCTGACATATTTCCCTCGTTCACAGTTGCTTCGCGGCAAAAGCCGCCATTCTTAGCGCTATTGTACCCGCGGAGCAGGGGAAATGCAAGGAATTTCATAATTTTATAAAATTGCCTCTTGACAATTATTTTATAATTTTATAAAATTGAACCATGAGTTACGAAAGAATTTCTTCGTTCGATTGGGATTTGGCGCGCTGGTGCGGTACGGATCACCGGCGGATACAGCACGCCGCAGTGCCATCTGCCCTGCCCCAAATGGAGAAACGAGCGCCCGGAAAGCGATGATTCGGTTTACCCTCATCCGCTTCAACGGCGCGAAGGATCATTGTCCTTCGCGATTTTCTTTCCCGGGGCGCGCTGCTCTCCGCCGCGCCCACATTGTCGGAACTTTAATAACCGCATACCAGGTGAATGCGACACCTGGCAAACGCAACACAATCAAAAAACAATCCCGGGCCAGGTCCAGGCTACGCGGGCAGCTTGCCCGCCCTGCGCCGCTTGCCCCCGGCCCGTAAAATCTTGAAGAAAGGAGATCTCGAACATGCTGACCGCCACCATCACCGCCACCACGTACTTCACCAACAACATCGTGATCCACCGCCAGGTGCCGCTGGCGCGCGCGGTCACCCTGATCGGACACGCCAACGCCATCATCCCGCCCGACGCCGATCTGCTCGAGATCCGCAGCCCGGGCGCGGTGCTGATCGTTCCTGCCCACATCATCTTCAGCGTCGATAAGGCCTTCATCCCGCGCGTGCCCTCGCCCACCAAGGCCGGCCTCCACCGCCGCGACCAGGGCGCGTGCGCCTACTGCGGCCGCGCGCTGACCCTCTCCGAAGCCAGCATCGATCACATCCTACCCCACTCGCTGGGCGGCCCGGCCACCTGGGAAAACCTGGTCACCGCCTGCCGCCGCTGCAACGAGCGCAAAGCCAACCGCACGCCGGAACAGGCCGGCATGCCGCTCCGTTTCAAGCCGTTCACCCCCAGGGTGCGCCTTCGACCGGAATAAACGTCTGTTACCCTGGGGCGCGGGTTCCTCGCGCCCCAGTCCGGGCCCGTAGCTCAATGGATAGAGCTCCCGGTCAGCAACCGGGTGGGCGCAGGTTCAATCCCTGCCGGGTCCACTCAAACTTTCGGGGCGTAGCGCAGCCCGGTAACGCAAGTCGTTCGGAACGACGAGATCAAAGGTTCAAATCCTTTCACCCCGACTTCACTGCTTCCTTAGCTCAATCGGACAGAGCACCCGGCTACGAACCGGAAGGCTGCAGGTTCAAGTCCTGCAGGGAGCGCCAGCCAGCAACTTCTGCGGAGTGGTCCAGTGGCAGGGTGCGTGGTTCTGACCCACGCGACAGAGGTTCGATCCCTTTCTCCGCAGCCTCCCTTCCTCGATCTCCTAACCGGTAAGGCAAGCGACTGTTAACTGCTGAGATCTAGGTTCGAATCCTGGTCGGGGAGCCTGATTGGCCGAAATGGCGGAACGGTAGACGCCCCGCACTCAGAACGCGGTGGGGGCAACCCCGTGCAGGTTCAAATCCTGCTTTCGGCACACGATGGAGACCGTAGCGCAACTGGCAGAGCGTCTCGCTGTGACCGAGAAGGTTGCCGGATCATGGCCGGCCGGTCTCCCAGAACGTTCAACACACCTTGTCAATCAACTGTAAGGAATAGGGAGGAATGCAAACAGTATCATCAAATGGTACATGCCTGGGCCGGAGAAATGGGTTATCCTGGAAAACGACCCCATTTCGACTCTTTGCCCGGGCATATCTTATAGGGCCATAGCTCAATGGAAGAGCGGTAAATCCCATCGCCGTCTCTTTGCCCGCTGATGACAGGGGATCACTTCGGGCCGCTGGTCGATGGTTATCGCACGGTAATGCACAGGTTGCGGGTTCGAATCCCGCTGGCCCTACTGCTGTACGTGTTCATGGGGCGATCGTCTAAATGGCAGGACGGCTGGATCCGTCCCTCGATCTTTTGCCCGTACGCGGGCCGGAGATGGACGGTTATCATCAGAACGGCTAATGCAGGTTCGACTCCTGCAAGCCCCACTGCATCGCCGGGCCGGATGGCGTGGGTTATCTCACCCGACGAAAGTCCTACGAGGACCGAGCCCCTCGACTGGCCGGCGCTCGCGTTCGCGCGAGACCGGTCATTGCCCATTCAGTTTTTGCCTGGCGAACCGGTTTTGGAACGGAGCAGCAGACCGTTGCTTTCGGGCCTGCTGCTCCCCAGCAATCATCCATTTTCTGCCCAAGGGAGGATCCAATGGCACATAACATCTACAACCTGTTTCACCGCAAGAACACGCCGCAGCACATGCCGCTCCCGGGTTCCAACCAGGTCCCGAACTCGGCCGGCGGCTACGCCTGGGAGCTCGACCCGTGGCAGCGCCTGATGCGCTTCCTGGTGCTGGGCACCGAAGGCGGCACGTTTTACGTCACCGAAAAGACGCTGACCCTCGAAAACGCCCAGAACGCCCTGCGCTGCCTGGCCGAAGACGGCCCGCGCTTCGTGCAGACGCTGGTCGACGTTTCGGAAAACGGCCGTGCCTATAAGAACGACCCGGCCATCTTTGCCCTCGCGCTGGCCGCCTCAGCCGAAAGCGCCGAGACGCGCAAGCTGGCGCTGGCCGCCCTGCCGCGCGTGGCCCGCACCGGCACGCACCTGTTCCACTTCGCCGCCTACGTCGACGGCCTGCGCGGTTGGGGCCGCGGCCTGCGCGTCGCCGTGGGCAACTGGTACGCCGCCAGGAGCGACGAGCAGCTGGCCTTCCAGCTCGCCAAGTACCAGAGCCGCGACGGCTGGTCGCACCGCGACCTGCTGCGCCTGGCGCACCCGCTGCCGGAAGGCGAAGCCCGCAAGGCGCTATACCGCTGGGCGGTGGGCGCTGAGGATGTGCCGCTCGAAGCGCTCACCGGGCTGGTCGCCGGCCTGGAAGAACTCAGGCGCGCCGAAAGCGAAAGCCAGGTGGTCGCGCTCATCCACCGTTACAAAGCACCGCGCGAGGTCATCCCCACCGGGTACCTGACCTCGCCGCTGGTGTGGTCGGCGCTGCTGCCGAACCTGGGCATCACCGCCCTGCTGCGCAACCTGGGCAACCTGAGCAAGTGCGGGCTGCTCGCCGCGGGCAGCGGCGTGGTGCCGGAAGTCACCGTGCGCATCACCGACCGCGAGGGGCTGCGCCGCGGCCGCGTTCACCCGCTGCAGGTGCTGGCCGCGCTGGTCACCTACCAGCAGGGCCACGGCATGCGCGGTCAGGGCGAATGGAAGGCCGTCCCGCAGGTGGTCGAGGCGCTCAACCAGGCGTTTGCCCTGGCCTTTGAGAACATCAACCCCACCGGCCAGCGCCTCTACCTGGCGCTGGATGTGTCGGGCTCGATGAGCGTAGGCGCGGTCTCGGGCATCCCGGGTCTCGCCCCGCGCGAGGCCTCGGCCGCCCTGGCCATGATCACCGCCAACACCGAGCCGGGCGCGATCATCCGCGCCTTTCAGGAACGCATGACCCCGCTGCCGGTGAGCGCCGGCATGCGCCTGGAGCAGGTCACCCGCGCCGTCGACAACCTGCCGTTTGGCGGAACCGACTGCGCCCAGCCCATGCTGGACGCCATCAAGCACAACCTGCAGGTGGATGCCTTCATCATCTACACCGACAGCGAAACCTGGGCCGGCCAGATCCACCCGGTGCAGGCCCTGCGCCAGTACCGCCAGAAGACCGGCATCCCGGCCAGGCTGGTGGTGGTGGGCATGACCTCCAACGGCTTCTCCATCGCCGACCCGGCAGACGCGGGCATGCTCGACGTCGTCGGCTTTTCCACCAGCACCCCGTCGGCCATCAACGACTTCGTCGCCGGCCGCCTGGGTGTGAGCGCGGGCGAAACCGAGGACTGACCATCCACCTCCAACCACAGCGGGCCGGAGAGCAATCTCCGGCCCGTTTTTGTTTTTAACAAATCCCCGCTGGTGGTATCATCATTTTATCAGCCGCCCGATCAGCCGGTCGTGCACGAATGACGCAAACCTTGATCGATAAAGGTAGAGACGCAAGGTTTTGCGTCTCTACCTGGCCGCTCAGGGCCTTGTGTCTTTGCAAGACACCACCGAGCAACACACCCCACCTGGTAACCGGCGGCAAATGGAGGGACACATGAAAAAATGGCTCGTCCGAATACTCACAGGGCTGGTCCTGCTGGTGGCCTTCGTGCTGCTCGCCGGCTTCGTCTTCTTCCGCCTGGCCAATCGCACCAACGGACAGATAACCACCTCCGCCGGCGAACAGCGCTCCTATTACCTGTACGTGCCCGAAAGCTATGATCCCGCCGTGCCCACAGCGCTGATCCTCAGCATGCACGGCTACGCGGACTGGCCCGCGCATCACATGGACACCACCCGCTGGAACGAGCTGGCCGACGAAAACGGCCTGATTGTCGTCTACCCCTCCGGCACGCGCTTCCCCATGCGCTGGCGCGCGTCCAACCTGTCGAACGAACCGTCTACATCCACTGAAGACATCGTCTTCCTCTCCGAATTGATCGACAAGCTCCAGGCCGAGTACAACATTGACCCCCGCCGCGTCTATGCCAACGGACTATCGAACGGCGCCGGCATGTCGTTTGTCTTGTCCTGCAACCTGTCGGAACGCATCGCCGCCATCGGGCTGGTGGCAGGCGCGTACCTTTACCCGTGGGATTCGTGCAACCCGGCCCGTCCGGTGCCGGCCATTGTTTTCCACGGCACGGCCGACCCGATCGTGCCATTTGAGGGCGGCCCATCGCGTTCATTTGAACTGGACTTTCCCTACATCCCCGATTGGGTCGATGTTCTGGCCGACCGCAACGGCTGTTCCGGCGAGCCACGGGCGCTGCCAGCGCGCGGACAGGTCAGCGGGGTGGAATATACCGGCTGCGCTGCCGACGTCGTGTTCTACACCATCAACCAGGGCGGCCACACCTGGCCGGGAGGCGTACCCCTGCCCGAGGGGATTACCGGCGTCACCTCGACCGAGATCGACGCCACGCGCGAAATGTGGGATTTCTACCAGCAGCATCCCTTACCCTGATTTCCCGATTAGGATTACAATGGAGCCCGCTGCAAATAACATCGAGGTGGATCGAAATGGCAAGAGCATACCAGCGGGCATCACAATCGAAAATCGGTCTGATCATCCTGGCCTACATGGCCTTTATTTCGCTGGGCATGCCCGACGGTCTGATTGGCGTGGCCTGGCCGTCCATCCGGCGCGATTTCTCCGTGCCGCTGGAATACCTGGGCATCCAGATGTTTGCCGGCACAACCGGCTACCTGCTCTCCAGTTTCTTTAGTGGGCGGGTGATGGCCCGTCTGGGCGTCGGCCGGCTGCTGGCGCTTAGCTGCTTGCTGACCGGCATGGCGCTGCTGGGCTACACCCTGGTGCCCGCCTGGGCGCTGTTCATCCCCCTGGGCGTAATCGGCGGCCTCGGCGCCGGCGCTATCGACGCGGGCATCAACACCTATATCGCTTCCGAGCACAGCAACGGCCTGATGCAGTGGCTGCATGCCAGTTTTGGCATCGGCGTCACCGCCGGCCCGCTGATCATGACTGCCGGGCTCAACAGCTTTGCCAGCTGGCGCTGGGGTTACGTGGTGGTCGGCATCGCCCAGGTCAGCCTGGCGCTGTGTTTTGCCCTCACCGCGCGCATGTGGAAGCGCGACCGCGCCCAGGCGCCCGCCGCCGGAGAAGACCGCCGCCTGCTGGATTACCAAACTTCGCTGCGCGAAACCCTTCGACGGCCCAGCGTGTGGCTGAGCATCCTGTTATTCTTCATCTACACCGGCATCGAAATGACCCTCGGCGCCTGGGCCTACTCCCTGCTGACCGAAGGGCGCGGGATCGCGCCGCAGATTGCCGGCATCTGGGCCGGCAGCTATTGGGCCACTTTCACCGTAGGCCGCATGTTGGCCGGGCTGTACACCCACCGGCTGAGCATCAACACCCTGGTACGCGGCAGCATCCTGCTGGCGCTGGTAGGCGCCATCCTGCTGTGGTGGAACCCCAGCCAGGCGGTCAGTCTGGCCGGGGTGGCCATCATCGGCTTTGCCATCGCGCCCATCTTTCCCGGCATGGTCTCGGGCACCAGCGCGCGCGTGACGCCCAAATACGCCGCCAACACCATCGGCATTCAGATGAGCGCCGCAGGCCTGGGCGGCGCCGCCCTGCCGGCCCTGGCGGGCGTCATCGCGGCCAACACTTCCCTGGAGTCCATCTCGCTCTACATGGTCATCCTGGTCGCGACCTTCTTCGGATTGTACATGCTGGCCACGCGCAAGGCGTAGCCGGCGCGCAGTTCGCGCTTATGTGCAGCACGAGCCGCGCCGCCCGCGCGGCTTTTTGCGCAGCAGCCACGCCGCCAGCAGCCCCAACGACAGCAGCGCCCCGGTCGCAGCGATCGTCGGCCCCCAGGCAACCTTAATCTCGGCCTGGCCTTCGGGCGCCGGGGGGACACTCGCATCGGTGTAGGCATATAGCTGGTCAATTGCCCGTGTTTTTACCCCAGACCGCCTTGCCAGCGCGCGGAATTCGGCCGCCAGCGTGGTCATCTCGTCGCGCGCCGCGTTGGCGTGCCGCGCGGCCAGCAACTCGACCTGCGGCTGGCCCAGCCGTTTCTGCAAGATCCAAACCATCAGCGGCTCGGGCAGCGCCGCCAGCACGCGGTAGCGCCCGGGCGTCACCGGGATGCCGAGCGCGCCCAGCACCCGCAGTCCTTCCTTGACTGCGCGCACCAGCAGCACAACGCCATCGCGCGTGCGCGCCAGCCGGTAATTATCCCCGCCGGCCATATACAGCGCGTTGGCCATCGGGCTGACCAGCGCCACGTGCGTCTTCAACCACGCGTCCATGTTGTTACAAACGGTCACCGGCAGGCCCGCGTCGCTGAACATCTGCCGGATCAGCCACAGCCGCTCGCTTTCCTGCCCGTCCAGCTCGCCGACCGTCGTCGGCTGCGCCGAAGAGGCCAGCATGTAGCGCACCTCGCCCGCGCTGCGCTGGCCGCCCGCGCCCGGGAAACCCAGCAGCACCCGCTCGCGCCCCAGCGCCTCCACCAGCGCGCCCGGTCCCTCGGCGTTGTTGACCAGAAACAGCACGTTGGGCGTGACCCGATTGGCGGCCAGCGCCGGCAGCACCGTTGGGATCTGGTTTTTGCGCACCACCACCAGGACCAGGTCGTACGCGTTGCCAGGGTCCAGCCGGTCAATCACCGGCACGGGGATCTCCTCACGTTTGTCACTGGCTTCGTCCACCAGGATCAGCCCGCGCGCGCGCAGCTCGGCCAGCCGCTGACCGCGCGCCAGCAGGGTCACATCGTACCCGGCCTGGCGCAGCTTGCCGGCGTACAGGCTGCCCAGCACGCCCGCGCCGTACACCAGCACCCGCCGCAGGCGCGCGTCTGGCTGTAGCGCGCGCTCCATTTGCAGATACACTTCCGTGCGCCGCAGCAGTGGGCGCAGCCATTGCGGAAAGGCGGGCACAGCCTCCTCCGGCTGGATCAGCCGTGGGCTGCGCAGCGCGTAGAACCCGCCGCGCCATTGCATCCGCCCGCCTCCGGCTGCCATCAAGTTGCGGCACCAGTCGGTGTGCGCTCCATAGGGCAAAGGAAAGACGAAACAATCGCCGGTTGGCATCGCCACCACCGGCGTCTGGTAATCCTTACCCGATTTTCGCCCGCGGTGGTAAACCACGGCATACACCCGTTTGCCGGCGAACCGCATGGTGATCCGGTTGGTGACCTTCTTGTTAAACCCGCGCAGCCATTCGATCACGCGCTGGCGCGCGGCTTGCCTCTCGCTGTGGCTGATCATCGTTCACCTCGCGAAAACAGAGTTCCAATTGTGATTTGAATGGGATTGGGAGCGAACAAGGGTTCCCTTTGCCAGTGTAATCCCGCCGGAGCGGTGTGTCAATTCCCCACTGCTCAACCAGACCGCTTTCTCGTTTTACGTGGCCAGCAAATCAGGACCGGCTTTAACAGCCATCGTAGAGACGCAAGATTTTGCGTCTC
>CALDSL010000222.1 GCA_937920255.1 uncultured Anaerolineaceae bacterium
TCTGGTGTGCTGCCATTGCACTACGCCCCACAGTCTGAGCAGGGCTCAGCCGGAGAGTTATTTTAACACAGGTAGAGGAGAGGCACAAGTGCGCGGTAAGGCGAGGTGTGAGTACAATTAGTGAATGGCCATAATGAGGTTTAGGACGGAAGAACATGCACGAACAACCGATTGAATGGATCAAAAACGAGAGCAGAGATCAGGACCCGGCATACGGCGCGGTGATGAAAATATTGCCGCCGGAGCTGCCGCGCAAGATCCGTGGTTTTCACAGGCAGATACCGGGCTACCGCATGAGCCCGCTCAAAGGTCTCTCGAACCTGGCGGCGCGGTTAAACCTGGGCGGCATTTGGGTGAAAGATGAATCGGCGCGCCTGGATTTACAGTCTTTCAAGGTGCTGGGCGGTTCCTACGCGATCTACCGGCTGGTTAAAAAACGCCTGGGGCTTGATGACCAGGAAGTGCGCTTTTCCGACCTCACCAGCGGCGATTTGCGCCAAAAACTGGGCGATCTGACCTTCGCGGCGGCCACGGACGGCAACCACGGCCGCGGGGTGGCCTGGTCGGCCTCGCAGATGGGGTTCCAGTCGGTGATTTACGTGCACAAACTGACCTCCCGGGCGCGGATCCGCTCCATCGAGCAAAACGGCGCGAAGGTGGTGGTGGTGGATGGGAATTACGACGACGCTGTGCGCCAGGTGGAACAGGACGCGCGGCGCAACGGGTGGCTGGTGGTCTCGGACACGTCCTGGGAGGGGTACGAGGATATTCCGACCTGGGTGATGCAGGGCTACACCACCATGTTGAGCGAGGCGCAGGAGCAACTGGCCGCGCAAGGGCTAAGCCAGCCCACGCACGTTTTTGTGCAGGCGGGCGTCGGTTCGCTGGCAGCGGCGACGGTGGGATTTTACGCCAGCCTGTTCGGGAAGACGCGCCCCAAGTCGGTGGTGGTGGAGCCGACCCGCGCAGGCTGCCTGTTCCGCTCGGCACAGATCGGAGACGGCCGCCCCTACACGCTGCAGGAGGACCTCGACACGATCATGGCCGGGCTGGCGTGCGGCGAGCCCAACCCAATCGCGTGGGATATTTTGAAAAACACCGCCGATTTCTTTGCCATCTGCCCGGATTACGTCGCGGCGATGGGGATGCGCGTGTACGGCGTGCCCCTGCACGGCGACCCGGTGGTGATTTCGGGCGAGTCGGGGGCGGTGACCCTGGGCGCGTTGATGTACATCATGCAGCATGATAGCGCGCGCGAACTGCGCGACCAGTTAGAGCTTGGGCCAGAATCCCAAGTGCTGCTGATCAACACCGAAGGCAACACCTCGCCCAACGATTTTCGCTACGTGGTGTGGGAAGGCGGCATCCCCGTGCCGGAGGCGTATAAGATGTATTCGCCGCGTTGAGCGGCTGATCTTCTCGAACAATCAAACGGAAACGCAGAGGGTCTATTCGGACAGATCCAGGCCGAGGCGCTGGGCGTCTTCAAAGCTGAGCGCGCCGGGGGCGGCAGAGGAACTGGTGCTGGCCGCGGCCTGCTCCCAAAACGAGTCGAGATCCAGGTTGGGCAGCGGCGCGGCGGTGTGTTCAAACAGGCCTTCCAACCCGCCCAGATCCTCTTCGATGTCCTCCAGCGCGGGTAGCGCCGGCGCGGCAACAACAGGCGCTTCCGGCTGGGATGGCGGGGTTTCTGCCACCGCGGGCTGGCTGGATGGCGCAGGCGCCGGGGTTTCCACCATTTTCGGCGCAGCCACGGCGGCCGGGAGCGTTTTTTGCGCGGCCAGCATTTCCTCCACGGCCAGCGCCAGCCGTAGCTTGCCGGGGCTGTTTTCCAGCACGCACACCAGGGTCATGCCAGCGACAGGGGCCAGCAGCAGATCGTAACCCGGCCCGTCAAAGGCCAGCACGCCGCCCGCGCGGCTCAACAACCGGGCTACCTTGTCCATCACGCGCGCGGCCTCCAACACAGGCTGCAAGTCGACATCCAGCGGGACGCCAGACAGGGCAGCCGCTTTGGCGTTCTCATCCAACAGAGCAACGGTTTTTGCGCCCAGCCGCGCGCGCAAGCTCTCCAGCGATTGGGCGGCGCCATCCGGCAGGCGCGCCGCGGGGGCGGCGGCAGCAGCGGACGCAGGCTGGCCGGCGGGCAGGTCCAGCAGGCCCTGCGCCGTCTGCAAAAACTCGGCGATGGTCAGCGGCTTGGTGAAGAAGGCGTCCGCGCCGGCGGCTTCGGCCTGCTGACGCATGGTGTCATCCTTCAGGCCGGTGATGACGATGATCTTCAGCCCGGGGTAATGCACGCGGGCTTTGCGCACCAACTCAAAGCCCGACATGCCTGGCAGGCGCACATCAGAGATGAGCAGGTCGGTGGCCCCACGGCGGGTTTCCAGCAAGGCTTCCTCGGCGGAAGGCACCAGGGTCACCTTGAGGTGCGAGCCCAGGGTGGTCAGGCTGGCTTGCAGCATGCGCCCAAAGTCGAGGGCGTCATCGGCGATGATGATACGCTTGGTTGGCATACCAGCATTATAACAACCGCGCCTTTCGGCTCACCCTACAGTTACCATACAAGTACACCCCCCTCCAACCTCCCCCCATTTTCGGTCTTTAAAAATGGGGGGATTGGAGGGGGTGAGACGAGGTCGTTCTTTGTATGCGTCTGGTTTACTGGCCTACACGGAGGCAGGCCACCCAGTGATTGGGCTGCACTTCGATGAACTTGGGCTCGGTGACCTTGCACTCGTCCATGGCTACCGGGCAGCGCGGGTGGAAGCGGCAGCCGCTGGGCGGGCGCAGCGGGCTGGGAACGTCGCCCTTGAGGATGATGCGCTCGCGCCGCAGCCGCGGGTTGGGGATGGGGATGGCTGACATCAGCGCCTGGGTGTAGGGGTGCAGCGGGTTGCGGAACAGCTCTTCGCGCCCAGTCAGCTCCACCATCTTGCCCAGGTACATCACCGCCACGCGGTCAGAGATATGCTCGACCACGCTCAGGTTGTGGGCGATGAACAGGTAGGTGAGCTGGAATTCCTTCTGCAGGTCTTTGAGGATGTTGAGCACCTGCGACTGGAT
>CALDSL010000223.1 GCA_937920255.1 uncultured Anaerolineaceae bacterium
GCTGGAGCCGGGGCGCTGCATCAGGTGAAAGGTGTTCATCACCACCGCCTGGATCTCGCAATCTTCCAGGTCGGTGGCGTCCACCGCGCGCACCACGCCCTGGGTGGCGTCCGGCAGATAGACCGGGAAGGTCAGTTCGCCGTGCGGCAGGGAAATGCGGTCAGGATAATCAGGCATAGGATGATTATCGCCCATGCGCTCGGGAAACGCAAGAAACCCGCACCAGCAACCGCCCAGCTTATTCCATTTTTAGCGGAACGCGACGCATCATCAGATAAATAATCCCGCTGGTGATAAAGGCATAGACCGAAAGGGAGAGCACGGCAATATACGGGTTCGGCGCTTCCATGACCACAAACCCCAGCGTCAAGCGCAGATACCCGATAAGCGCCTGCATCACACGCCCGGCGTCACTCGCGTCAGCTACCAGGATGATATAGAACCACACGGGAGCCAGGAGCAGCACCCACCGCGCCAGCCCGTTGCTGCGGTACATGAGAATCGCAATAAAACAACCGAACACCGTCATCAGAAAGTACGCCGCAAACTGCACCAGCGCAACCCCAAACCAACCATTCAACGGGTAAAGCACATTCGTGATTAATACCGCAGGCCAAAACAGGCTATGCACCCATGCCAGGATCAGCCCAAAAATCGATAATGCCGCGGCGAAGGCAGCGATAGCCGGCAGGCATGCCAGCAGATATGTCTTCCGGGAAACGCCATTCGCCAGCGCCATCTTGAACTGCGGAATGAAAAACGACCCACCGGCGATCCAGGCGAATACAGTGGCGATAAGTTCATACGGCAGAGTCTGCACCACGTTTTTCAATTCGTAACCGCCGGTGGAATAGAAGGCCAAATCGCTGAGGATCACACCGCCCACAGCACACAGCAGCGCAATCAATAACAGCCGCGCCATGTATTGCGACAGATACCACCTTAAAGTCTGGAGTGTTTTTTCCATTTCCGGCTGCCTTTCGGTTCAATTGGTGAGGTTGATAAACAATTCCTGCAGCCGGGCGGGAGCCTGGTCCAGGCCGAGGCGCGCCAGCATTTCCTGGTCCGCGCTGGAACATGGCTGGTAGATAGTGATGGACTTATACCTGCCTAATGCCTCTTCCCGGATCACGCGCTTCCCTTTGGCGTAGCGGTCTATGTTTTCCTGGCTACCAGACACCACGTAGGCCAGTTGCAGCAATTCATCCACCGGCCTGGCAAACAATACCTGGCCCTCTTTGAGAATGATCACCTCTTCCAGAAGCGCGGCGGCTTCTTCGATCAGGTGCGTCGACAGGATGACCGTATTCGGGGCGGCCTGATAGCGCGCCAGTAGCTCACGGTAGAACAGATCGCGGTGGTTCGCGTCCAGACCAAGTACCGGCTCGTCGAAGATCATCACCGGGGCGTTGGATGCCAGCGTCAAAATGAGCTTGAAAATCGACAGATACCCGGTGGAAAGCGCGCCGATACGGCTTTCCGGCCGTAGCTGAAAGCGTTCAGCCAGTGCGTGAGCGTACGTCAGGTCAAATGAGGGGTAGAACCCGCGGGTAAGCTGAAAGACATTCCGCACGCGCATATTCTTCGGGTATAACGTTTGTTCGGTCATGTAAAAGATCTTCGCCTGGGCGCGGTCATTTTCCATGGCCGACTCACCGTCTACGCGGATTTCACCGCTATCCGCGAAAATACGGTTAGTGAGGATGTTCAGCAGCGTGGTCTTCCCGGCTCCATTGCGCCCCAAAAGCCCATACACTTTTGCGCCCGTGATGGCCACCGAAACGTCTTTTAATGCCTTCGTTTTTCCATATGCCTTCGACACGTGACGGATCTCAATGTCACTCATCGGCGCTTCTCCTTTGGTTTGTTTCCTCGCTGTTGTAACCATTCAGCATGGCGATCACCTCCGATTTTGAAATGCCCAGATTGCGGGCTTCTTCCAGCAATGGCTGCAAGAAATCGGAGAGAAAAGCTTTCCGCCGCCGCGCACGAATTTTTTCGCGCGCCCCATTGCACACGAACATGCCCACGCCGCGCTTTTTGTACACGATGCCACGTTCCACCAGCAGATTGACACCCCGGTTGATGGTCGCCGGGTTGACTTTCAATGCGACCGCCACCTCGGTGGTGGAGGGGATTTGGGTTTCCTCGTCATAAATGCCATTGAGGATGTTATCTTCCACAATCTCTGCGAGCTGGATAAATATCGGGATCTGGCTATCTATATTTATCCGCATGGGCTGCCTCTTTCTTCCGGGGCGTTCAAACGCACAGCCGGTTTGATGGTCAATTGGTTAACTAATTATGTAACTAACTATAAATCGAAATAAAGTCATTGTCAATAGCCGATTTTCAATTTGATCCACGTTTTTACACGATAGGCTCTTTGATCGAACGCAATCCTCATACGTTGAACCGAAAAAGGAAAAAGCCAGTCGCGCCTTGCAGGCCACGCAAAACGATCGAACCGCGAAGAGCGCAAAGATCGCGAAGAAAGTACCCTCCCTCAGGCGCAGCCTACCCCTTGCGGGGTAAGGACATCGGGACGATGTGAGCCCCGTCGAAGGGCACAGCCCTGTGGGTACGGCACAGTCAGTAAGGCGGTTTTATCATATAAGCATCACGAATTTTACGAATGGGCCGAATGAACACGAATAAAACCCCTAGATTATATTCGTGCTTATTCGCAGTATTCGTAGAATTCGTGATGCTTTTTCCTACCGGCTATTCCACTCTTCGCGCAGGACGGCGTACCACAGCACATCGGTCCATTCACCTTTGTGCCACTCGCTTTTAACCATCCAGGCCTCGCGGCGCATGCCCAGGCGTTCCATCAGCCGCGCGGAGGGCATGTTGCGCGCGTCCAGGCGGGCGAAGATGCGATGCAGCTTCATTTCCTCGAAAGCGTGGGTAAACAGGCAGCGCGCGCCTTCAGTAGCATAACCCTGGTTTTGCGCCGGGCGCGAGAAGGTGACGCCAAACTCGGCCTGTGAGCCTTCTTTGGCCGCGCCGAGCACAAAATCGCCAATCAGCAGGCCGGTGGCTTTGAGTTCCACGGCGTACTGGTACCACTCGCCCGGCGTGCCGGGCTTGACCGACTGCAGCCAGGTGTAAAACGCGCGCGCACGGGAAATATCGAACGGCGCTTCCCAGCTCTGGTAGCGAGCGACCAACGGGTCAGAGCGGTAGGTGGAAAATATCACCAGATCGCGCTCTTCAAATGGGCGCAGGATCAGGCGTTCGGTTTCCCAGCGGAATAGCGGCGCGGTCTCAACGGTCATGGATGCCTCTAGGTTCATTTTAACCGAAAATGGCTCACCGCGCTGCGCGGGATGGCAATCGTCCGCCGGCTATTCATTAATTGTTAACCCGTAGGGTGCGCCATGGCGCACCAGGGTGATCGTCATGAACACCCTGATGCGAAGCGGAATACGCTCATTCCATTAGCATTATTGCGTTATCGGCCACCCTGGTGCGCCAAGGCGCACCCTACGGGATCTGGATCTTTTTCAATTCAAATCATTTCACACCCAACTGTCCTTAAGTCAAGGCACAAAAAGAGCGGCCGCTTGACTGGCGGCCGCTCTTTTTGATATCGCAAACTTATTCCGAACAGGTGAACTTAATCGCGGTTTGGGCGAAGGCCTGGTGATTGGGGTTATCGATATACACCTGGATCCATTCGTCAACCTCTTCACTGGGAGAACCAAGCTCCCAGGTGGTGCTGACCGTCTTGGTACCGGCGGCGGTGAACTCCAGATCCTTGGCCGAGTCCTGCGCGCCGTCGCTGCGGATCCAGTAATAGGTCACCGTGCCAGCCTTGCTGGCGGTGATATCCGCCGTGATCTTCACCTGGCGCGGGCAACTACCACTGCCAGGGTCGACCACCGTCTTGACGCTGGTGACCGCGAAGTAGCTGGGCATGCCGGTGACCGTCACCGTGCCGCCAACGTTGATTTCCACCCAGAAGGAGGATTTTGCGGAGGTGCCCAGGCCAAAACGCTGGCCGCTGGCATTTTCCAACTGCCAGTCGCCGCGATGCTTACCGGGCGTGGTGGGCGCGGTGAGGGCAACGCTGATGTCCACCGTCTGGTTGGGGGCAACGCTGCTGGGCAGCGCCTGGGTTGCGGGTCCGCCCATTGAGGCGCCGCTGACGAACACCAGCTTGTAGCCGGTGGTCCACGTGCAGGTGCCGGTGTTGCGGATGCGCCAGGTCTTGGTGAAGGTGGCGCCGGGTTGGAAGTTCGTGCCGTCGGGGATGGTTACATCGGCATCAAAACCGCCGCGGTCGCACGGGGTAGTCTGCACCGGAGCCGAGGTGCTGGATG